>CALYVE010000030.1 GCA_945492935.1 uncultured Lachnospiraceae bacterium | reverse complement strand
CCGGACACCCAGGAAAGAATCTGTGCATCCCCCGTATGCACCTCGGAAGCGGTTGCAACCGGCATCCAATTATCACTCATAAGTCTTTTCTTTCCAAGACCGGTAAGAGTTCCCTTGATTCCTGTCGAACTGTTATTGGATACTCTTCCAAGCATATATGCTTTTTGATAATCAATAAGTCCTTCCAGTCTTCCCGCATGCTCTCCGTCGGATTTTACAATTCGAAGAAGCTGCGCTTCATATATTGCTCCGTCCGATATTACAAACATTTCCCCTGTATCATTGTCATTAATGCTGTGACCGAGTGCTGCAAATCCGTTTTCATCAATATATGTTAAGGTTCCAATCCCGGAAATATCATCTTTAATCCATAATCCGAGCATATAATTTCCATCTTCATTTTGCTTTGGCAACAGTCGAACATTCATTTTTTCACCATCACGCATAATGTAAACATCAAGCGGTGAACCCTGGCAATTTGCAACGATTTCCATTAGATCCTTTTTGTCCTTCAGCTTCGTTCCGTTTATACTTATAATATAGTCCCCTTGCTGTAAAATGCCTTCGCAGGGAGATTGCACTGTATTGTCAATACATCGAAAGCTTCCGGTGTTGATAACCATGACGCCTTCCGTTTTTACATAGATTCCAATCGGATAACCACAAGGGCAGACATAATATGTGTCGGTATCAGCGTTTTTTTCTTTCAAATAAGCTGTCTCAATATCCGCCGATGATTGTTGTACAGGCTCGCGGTTACTTTTATGCTTCTTATTCTGCCTCATAGTTTCTTCCGTAGCTGCTTTGCTCATAACAAATGCTACAACTAACAAGGCTGCAATGATAAACAGCAATATATATAAATACTTTCTATACCTGGTATTTCTCATGTTTTCTCCTTTCCTAAAATTCATCTTCTCGGCAGGTCCCCGCGCCACAAGGCCGCGGTAAATAATAAAAAAAAATCTTTATGCGTATTTCATTTTATTTGCACTGCCGGCAGGCTTCCGCGTCAAAAAAGCGGTAAAAAAATAAGAGTACAAAATTTATGTACTCTTATTATTTGTAAATGGATAAAAATTAAACTGTATTAATTTGCTTCTTTTGACAATCCTTTCATTTCATTGGCGGCTGCAATCGTATTATCCGTAATGGTCGCACCACCTAAAAGTCTTGCAATTTCATTTACAGAAGCATCATAATCAAGCTGACTTATGCTTGTAATCGTCTTATCATTTAAAACACGTTTTTCAATCAGATAATGAACATCTGCCATCGCTGCAATCTGCGGCAAATGCGTAATACAAAGCACCTGATGCTTTTTTGCTATGACAGAAAGCTTTTTCGCTACGCTTTGCGCAGTACGTCCACTGATTCCGACATCAATTTCATCAAACAACAGGGTTGGAATATCATCTTCATTTGCAAGACAGGATTTGATTGCCAGCATGACCCTTGAAAGTTCACCGCCTGATGCTACATCATACAATGGTCGAATTTTCTCTCCTACATTTGTCGATATCATAAAATACGCTCTGTCCGTGCCGTTTGAAGTAAAATGATCAAGCGTTTCAAATTGCATATCGAATTTGACTGCTTCAAAATTCAGTTCAATCAAAGCCTCAGAAATCTGATCACAAAGCTTGTTTGCAAAGGCAACTCTCTGATTATGTAAGGTTTTGCAGGCTGTCTCTAACTTCTTCCCGGTCTCATTTAAATCCGAATAAAACGCCTGCATCATCTCTTCATAGGAAACCAGCTTCTGATATTCATCCTTAAATGATTCACAACTATGCATAATATCTTCGATGGTATCACCGTATTTTGATTGCAAATTATGAATGACGTCAAGTCTTGCTTCCATATCGGCAAATTCCTGCTCATCGAAGGTCATCTCCTCCATGTAGCCTTTCAATCCGCGATTAAAATCATTTAACATTCCATCGACATTTTGCAAAACTGAATAAAGCTCATTCAAATCAAAATCAAGCTCTGCAAGTCGTGACAGCTTGCTTACCGCATGTCCGATTTGCTCTGCTGCCGACTGTCGGCTGTCATAACCTGTTACCTCATAAATCTCACTCGCAGTACTGATGATTTCCTTGGAATGAACAGCCTTTTTGTATTTCTTTTGCAAGCTTTCCTCCTCGCCTTCAACAAGCATGGCCGACTCAATTTCCTGAATTTCGTACAAGAGAAAGTCCATACGCTTATTCTTCTCTGCCTCATCCATGGAATTTACTTCAATATCCGACAAAATCTGAGTGTAATGCAAATATAATGCTTTGACATTTTCCTTGATTTTCGAAATCGTATCTCCTCCAAAACGGTCCAAAATCTCCAAATGCTTGTCCGCCTTCAAAAGCGTCTGTTGTTCGTGCTGTGCATGTAAATCCATAAGCATAGCAGATATTTCCTGAAGCTTAGCGGTTGTGACCGTACAATCGTTAATACGATTAACCGTACGTCCGGTTGGTGAAAGACGTCTGGAAATAAGCAACTCATGTTCCTCGCCTATTCCAATATCCATCTGCTCTAAAGCGGCGATAATCCAAGGCTGCTCCACATAAAACAAAAGTTCAACAAGACCATCCTTCGTATCATCACGCAACAAATCTTTGTTAAATTTTCCGCCAAGTCCGATTGATAAAGAACCGATAATTATCGATTTACCGGCACCGGTTTCACCCGTTAAAATATTTAAGCCTTCCTCGAAGGAAATATCGATTTCATCTATCAATACAACATTTTTAATATGTAAATTTTGTAACATGCTTTATTTCTCCAATGATTGTCTCAGTCATGCTTGCGCGCTTGACTGCCAAAAACAAAGTATCGTCACCGGCAATACAGCCTACAATTCCATCGAGCTTTAGACTGTCAATCGCTGCACCGACAGCCATCGCCATACCGGATACAGTCTTCACTACAACAATATTTTCTGCCGAATCAATGGAAATAATACTGCTTTCCAAAACCTGTCTGTACGAACCATGTGTTACATTCGTCTGACCTTGTCCAATGACGTATTTGTGTTTGTTTCGGTCATATGTAATCTTGTGGATATCAAGTTCTCGAATATCTCTGGAAATCGTTGCCTGTGTTGTCTTGACACCTTGTGCCTTAAGTCTCTCCAAAAGTTCTTCCTGAGTCTCGATTGCGTTGTTATTAATCAATTGAACAAGCATTCTTTGTCGTTCGTTTTTCACAATCTTAACCCCCTATCTTATCTCGCAATATTTTATAAAAATTGACATCGTACATCTTAATCAGTGTAATCTCCCGCGAGGACATCTTGGCTGTGACACTATCACCTGCTGACAATCCTGCATTATCAGAGCCGTCAAACGATACGATTGCCTCGGTATCCTGTGTTTTCCGCTTCTTTACGATTTCTATGCGAACCTCGTCCGTGCTGTCAAACACAACACTTTTTGCCATAAGGGAATGTGGTGAAATAGGTGTAACCACAATCGCCTTAGACTTCGGACTGATAATCGGCCCACCTGCCGATAAATTGTAACCGGTTGAACCGGTTGGTGTTGCAACAATTACACCATCCGCCTCATAGGTTTCCAGTAATTCGTCATTCACATATATATTTAAACCAATGATACGTGAAAATCCGGCACGCGAAATAACAATATCATTCAGCGCATGATATGTATCTCCATTCACCGCGCCTTCAATCATCATGCGTTTTTCAACAAAATAATCATCGATCAACAGACGATCAAGCGCCTGATAAACATTCGAAACCTCAATCTCTGTTAGAAAGCCCAAGGTTCCGAGATTAATGCCTACAAGCGGTGTCGGGGATCCGCCAAGATCACGTGCAGCACGAAGCATCGTGCCATCTCCGCCAAGCACTATGGCGGCATCCACGTCCGAAAGAAGCTCTTTCGGCAAAACATTAGCATCCTTTTGTTGAAAACTCTCCCTCACTTGCTCCGTAATAATCATTGCTTTCGCATCATGTGCGACAAGATAGTCAACAATCTTGTTGCTAAGCTCATAACCCGGATCCTTATCTGTATTTGTAAAAATAATAAAATTTCGCATTATTGATTATCCTTATCCAATGTCCTATGTGAATCCTCTACTACAGAGTCTACATCAAAAGAAGGTAGCTTTTGTACAGAATCATCTTTTACTAAATGTAACAGGTACTCAATGTTCCCTTCCGGTCCTTTTACCGGCGAAAACGTTAACGCCAACGGACAAAAACCGATTGCAGTTGCATATTCTACAACCATATGAATGACTTCCTTGTGAACGTTCTTATCACGAACCACGCCCTTTTTTCCGACCTTTTCGCGCCCCGCCTCAAATTGCGGTTTGATAAGACATACAATTTGTCCCTTGTCCTTCAACAAATTTCTGACCGGAAGCAAAACCTTTGTCAGTGAAATAAAAGATACATCAATGGAAGCAAAATCGAGTTTGTCCTCGATATCTTCTTCGGTAACATATCGAATATTTGTCTTTTCCATACAGACAACTCTTTCATCATTGCGAAGCTTCCAATCAAGCTGTCCGTGTCCGACATCAACCGCATAGACCTTAACCGCACCATTTTGAAGCATGCAATCCGTAAATCCGCCCGTTGATGACCCTACGTCCATACAAATTGTATCCTTCAGGCAAACATCAAATTCCTGCATAGCCTTTTCAAGCTTAAGACCCCCCCGGCTGACGTATCGAAGCACATTTCCGCGCACCTCAATCTTCGCAGTAGCAGGAAATGTCGCACCTGCCTTATCTTCCTTTTCGTTATCGACAAAAACAATACCTGACATGATTATCGCTTTTGCTTTTTCTCTCGATGCTGCAAGTCCCTTTTCAACGAGAAGCACATCTAATCGTTCTTTTTTTATCTTTTCCGGCATTTTATGACTCCTTTATATGTGCCATAATTTTGTTGTATATACTCAAGGCATCAATGCCAAGCTGTTTACGCAAAATGTCTGTCTTGCCATGGGTGACGGTGGCTGTCTTGATAGAACAGTTCATATAATCAACCTTGCGGAATTTGTCATCTTCAACCAGAACCTCCGCAACACGCTCTCCATATCCGCCAACAGAAACATTTTCTTCCATTGTCACAAAAAGCGAGCAGGAACTTGAAAGTGCAAGAAGGAGTTCCTTATCAACAGATGAAAGAAATCTCACATTGACAAGTGTCGGAGAAATATCTGCCTCCTCCAACATCGAAACAAGCTTCTCTGCCTCTTCTACCATATTCCCACAAGCAAGAATCGCTACCTGTGTACCCTGCTTTAAAATTTCTGATTTATTCATCTCAATTGCTGCATTGCAATCTTCATAGCCTCTGTAAGCATCCCCTCGCGGATATTTTATTGCAACAGGGCCATCTAACGTCATTGCAAAATCCATCATCTGCACAAGCTCATAACGATTCTTTGGGGCAAGAACCGTCATGCCCGGCATATGCGCCAGATACGAGCTGTCATAAATGCCCTGATGTGTCTCGCCGTCCTGACCTACAATACCGGAACGGTCAATCGCAAAAACGACATGCAACCCTTGCAAACATACATCATGCAAAATCTGATCATAAGCACGCTGCAAAAAAGAAGAATAAATAGCTACAACCGGTATCAGCCCGGCTGCTGCCTGTCCCGCAGCAAACGTAACCGCATGTTGCTCCGCAATACCAACATCAAAAAAGCGATCCGGATGTTTCTTTTGGAAATGCTGTAGCCCTGTACCGGATGCCATAGCCGCTGTTATCGCTGTCATGTTTGGATATTTGTCGCCAAGCTCCACAAGATGTTTTGCAAAAATATCTGTGTACGAGCTTGTTTTCTTCTCAATCAGAAGTTTACCGGTCTTGCGGTCAAACGGATTTACACCATGAAAATAATCCGGATGACGCTCCGCTAACGGATAGCCATAACCCTTCTTTGTTTTCACATGAATAATAATCGGTTTGTTTAGTTTGAAAGCCTTCCGAAGCGTGGAAACCATTGCCTTAATATCATGTCCGTCAATCGGTCCGACATATGTAATGCCGAGTTCCTCAAAGAACATACCCGGTACAAGAAGCTGCTTTAATGAATCCTTTGAACGCTTCAGTGTATGCGCCAGCTTCGCTCCAAGCTTCGACGATAATAATCCCTTTTCCACTCCTGATTTCAGTTCGTTATATGCCTCTCCGACACGAATATTATTCAGGTACTTGGAAAGACCTCCTACATTCTTATCAATCGACATCTCATTGTCATTCAGAATAACAACACAGCCTGCTTTTAGCTGTGATAATCCGTTGAGTGCCTCGTAAGCCATGCCCCCGGTCATAGAACCATCACCGATGACTGCGGCTATTTTTTCTTTGCCCTTGCGCAAATCACGTGCAGATGCATATCCCATCGCTGCAGAAATGCTCGTAGAACTGTGACCTGTATCAAATGCATCACAATCACTCTCGCTACGTTTCGGAAATCCGCTCATTCCACCATACGTACGAAGCAAGTCAAATTCATCCTTCCGACCGGTCAGAATCTTATGTGTATATGCCTGATGTCCGACATCAAAAATAAGCTTGTCCTTTGGAAAATCCATGACAAGATGCAATGCCATTGTAAGTTCCACCGAGCCTAAATTCGAAGCCAGATGACCACCATTCTCACTCACACGGTCAATGATAAAATCACGGATTTCATCTGCCAGAATGCTATATTCTTTTGGAGATATTGATTTAATATCATTCGGTTGTTGTATTCGCTCTAAAACACTCATTATTTGTCCCTGTTAATCAATGTGTGAATATAATCTGATAAATCCTTCTTAGCCTTCGCATTATCAACATCTAACTTTGATATCAACTGCTCTGCACGTTCTGTCTGCTCAATAACATATTGTTTTGATGCTTCCATACCATGAATTGTAACATAGGTTGTCTTTTCATTGCGGGTATCGCTGTGAATCGGCTTGCCAATCACTTCCTCAGAACCGATTACATCTAAAATATCATCCTGCACCTGAAAAGCCATACCGATTGAATTAGCAGCATCTCTAAGAAGTGAAACCTGTGCCTCTGTCGCACCACCCAAGGTCGCACCAATCGTTACTGCACAGGAAAGAAGTGCCGCTGTCTTGTTCAGATAAATATACTCCAGCTGCATATCATTCACCGGCTTGCCGGTCATAACAACATCGAGCGTCTGACCACCAATCATACCTGAAATACCCGGTTTCTCGCACAACATGGCAAGTGCTCTCTCAATTGCAACAGAACCCGGACTGTGGAGCATTGTTTTTGAAACAATTTCAAAGGCATAGTTTAGAAGTCCGTCACCGGCTAAAATAGCAATATCCTCTCCAAACTTTACGTGAACCGTTGGTTTGCCGCGACGAAGTTCATCGTTGTCTAACGCCGGCAAATCATCATGAATCAGAGAATATGTATGAATCATCTCAATAGCTGCCATGAAAGCGGCGAGAACCGACTCTCTCTCGCGCTCATAAAACATATCATACGTAAGCTTCATAAGCATCGGACGAACTCGTTTTCCGCCCGCTTTGAACGCATAATTCATCGCCTGGATAACCGGTTTCGCAAAGCCGTCTTCCTCCGGCAGATATGCACAAATAATCTCATCAATCTGTTCTACACTATACTTCATTTAATATCTGTATCTCCTTCTCCATCGTCTGTAAATAATCCTTGCATGCGGTTGTAAGCTTTACGCCTTCCGTATAAAGCTCTAAAGACTGTTTCAGATTGGTCTCCGGATTTTCGAGAGCTGCATGAATCTCTTCAAGTCTCGCAAATGCCTCTTCTATCATAAATGTTTCATTCTGTTCGCTCATACAATCTCCTTTACAATAACGTCTTCTACGGTTGCACGAATCAGACCGGATTTTACAGTAAGCTCCAGGCTGTCCCCTGCCTTTACTGTCCTTACATCTTCAATCGGATGACCATTTGCTTCAGCGTAACCAAAGCCACCAACCAGCTTCGCTGTCGGCGACGCACCGTTTAATCTTGCTAAAAGCAATTGATATCGATTGTTTGCATATTCGAATTTCTGACGCATCGCCCGCGAAATAGCATCATAGCAATCCGCCAGATATTGTTTTTGTTGTTCGAGCCGAAGGATTGGATTTTGTGAATTCAAACGCATATCCAACTGACTTATCCTTGATTTTGCAAGTGCAAGCTTGTTATCCATGCAATTAAAAATCGCCCGTTCTACACTGCGCAATTGAATGAGTGTGTTACTCATATCAGGTATTGCCAGCTCACATGCTGCGGAAGGTGTCGGTGCACGCAAATCCGCTGCATAGTCAGATAAAGTTATGTCAACTTCATGTCCAACACCCGAGATAATCGGTGTTTTTGCAGCATAAATTGCCCGAACAACCGGTTCTTCATTGAATGCCCATAATTCTTCCATGGAGCCACCGCCTCGACCAATAATAATTGTGTCAAGATTCATGGCATCCAATGTCTGTATACCTTTGACAATCGTTTCAGCTGCGCCCTCTCCCTGTACTTTAGCGGGATATAATATAAGCTGTACGTATGGATTTCGCCTACGCGCAACATTCATAATATCTTGGATTGCAGCACCCGTCTTCGCAGTGACAATCCCAACTGTCTTAGGATATTTCGGGATTGGTTTTCGATTATCCGGATCAAACAACCCTTCTTCATTTAATTGATATTTGAGACGTTCGAACTGTTCATATAAAGAGCCAACACCCTGCAGCTTAATTGTCTTTGCATAAAGCTGGTATCTGCCATCGCGCTCATAAACACTAATACTGCCGCCAATCACGACGGATTGACCATTTTCCAGCTTGAATTTGAGGTTGTTGTCAACATCACTCTTGAACATGACAGCCGGAATAGAACCGGTCTCGTCCTTCAGCGAAAAATAAACGTGCCCCAGGCTATGATACTTGCAGTTCGAAACTTCTCCTTGAATCGAAATACTGCGCAGTATATAATCCTGGGTCAAGATATTCTTAATGTATTTATTTACTTGTCCGACTGTATAAACCGCCATTTATTCTACCGTTACCTTCGCTAACAAACCATTAATAAAGCTTCTTGCGTCTTCGTTGCAATATATTTTTGCAAGTTCAACGGCTTCATTAATCGCTACCTTATAAGGAACGTCATCATCATATAGCATCTCAAAAATTGCAACCCTTAAAATCGCAAGCTCTGCTTTGCCTATACGTCCGATATTCCATCCATCCGAGATTTTGGCAATCTCCTCATCAAGCACATCAAGCTTTGCAAGAATCTTATCAGACTTATCAACGATATATGCCTCATCTTCTTCGCTGAGCTTCTCGATATCGCCAACCGAAAAGCCAATCTGCTCCGTCATCTCACCCGGACTGTTAAATTCTGCCCGAAAAATAATTTTAAAAATTTGTTCTCTTAGTGCTCTCCTTGTCATGTCAAAACCTGCCCTTTGCTCTTTATTGTGCGTATTTTATGCTTGAAACCATAACATTGACCTGATTCACACGAAGTCCTGTCATGCTTTCAATTGCCTGTGCAACCTTTACCTGTACTTCCTCTGATACTTTTCTTACACTATTGCCATATTCGAGTTCTAATGATACGTCAACATTTACACTACCATCATTAATCGCAATTTTTACACCATTCGCTAAGTTTTTTTTCCCAAGCTTGCTAACTAAATCTTTTGACATGTTACCGGTTAATCTCGATACACCCGCAACTTCGATTGCAGCAATTCCGGCAATGGATGCAACTACATCATCTGCGATTCGAATATTATTCGTTACTTCAGCCATATTAACATGCCTCCTTATCCATAATAATATACAGTAATTATACCCAACTTTTTCAGATAATGCAACCTATCAGACTTTTAAAAATCACGCATGAAAACTATCTCCTGCAAGCAGTCCGATTTATTCTTCAATCTGCGTAATGACAATTTGATCTACCGTGCAACCTGTTTTCCGGCATACAATATCTTCAATCTGCGCACGTACCGGATCCGATAAGGTTTCTCCGCCAATTGCAACATCCACGGATTGCTCACCAATCGAAACAATGACATTGGAAAAGCCTTTCGCTAAAAGCATAGATTCTGCCTCAGATTCCTTTTCCATATCAGAAATCAGTTTTAAATAAGAATCCGTCGCCTGCTGAACAACGGCTTCGTCCATACCATCACTGTTCATAATATCCAAATAGTATTCTTTTGCCTTCGAACGTACCTGCTCGCGGTTCAGCTTGATTGCGGCCGCTGAAAGAGACACATCACCGGAAGTCAACACGGCTTCCCCAATATTTTGCTCATCAGAATTTAGCGTTATATTTTCATCTGCATCAATACCCTCTGCATCAATATCCTCTGCATCAATATCCTCCACGTAAACTTCCCCTGCCGTCTCGTCAATTTCCCCGTTTGCATAAACTTGTTCTACGGTTGGACTATCCGGCTCATCCATTGTCGTTTTCTTTGATAAATCCAGATCTCTGCCTGAAAAATTAAGATATCCTGCAACACCAAGCAACACAGTTAATGCTGCAATAATAATTTGATTTTTCTTTATCTGAGTCTTCTTGATTTCACCTTTCATAAAACAAAAATGCCTCCGTTATTTTTTAATCATGACCGCCACCTTATGTGCCGGTAAATCAAATAATGCGCAAACAGCAAATGTAATATCAGACACTGCCTGCAAATCCTTAACCTGC
>CALYVE010000029.1 GCA_945492935.1 uncultured Lachnospiraceae bacterium | reverse complement strand
GGTCAATAATTGCAATACCATGAATGGACGAAGAACTGTAATTGTATGTCTGCAAGCCGTCAACAAGCTCCTTTGCTCTTGCATAATCTGTCACAAGAAGCATACGTTCCTTCTTGGCATCGTTGGAATTTCGCTTGCACAAATGATGCTTGCGAAGGCAACGGACCAAATACACAAACAAGTTATTAAAGCCAAAAAATAACGCAATGATAATACGCGAATATTCTGCAGACTGCTTACTAAAGAACAAGAACGCGAGAACAACTGCCAAAAGCTCAATATTGTATGTCAAAACATATTTCAGTTCCTTAAGGTATCCGCGTCGCAATACGCCGGAGTAATTCTCTGACATAAAAATTACCGCAAAATGAACAAGCAAAATCAAACCATTGATTTCGAAATAATTCATGCTTACGCTAACGCCTTCTATACCTAATCGAATATAATATGCAAGAAAAAACGCCAATTCTACACATATAACATCCAACAATATGAAGTCAAAATGTTTGCTGTTTCCAGCTCTTTTATTGTCCATGTGTATATCTCCTTTTAACATTTTATCCTATCCGACAATCGTAATTCGAAGTCCTGTTACAGCCCTAACTCTAGCAGTAACTTCGAGTCATCCTCCGGCTGTAAATAGTTAATGTAATAGTCTTTATTATCCCCGTCAAAAAGTGCTTCTATTTCTTCCGCACGAAAATCCGTGACCTCTGACAAATACTTTGAATTGTCAATTCCTGCACCTTCCGGCTTTGCACAAATGTCAAAAAATTCACCTTCGGACGCTTCTTCATTCAACAGATACCATGTATCCACATGATTGTTGTGACTTCTTATCACAGCCCGAAGCAACCCTTTGTCCATACAGTCATCGCCACCTATTATAACAAATGCATCGTTTGTGTCCAATGTATAAAATATACAATCCTTCACATGATAACGGATTAGCAATGCCTTTTTGTTGTTTGTTCCCTCATCAACAGCCTTACTGTAATAAAGCGCATACATTTCGTCTTCAAAGCATTTCGTGTAGCCAAACTTGCTTACGAGCGCTTCCTCCGGCTGCTTCCATGCAAGCGTAACAACAAACGGATATCCATGCATGCCTGCCATCGTAAATACATAATCAAAACCGACACCTGCAGCAATGGATTCCTGAACTAAATCGCAAGCCGGATCCACACGATTAATGTATCCGTCCGCATTCCGTCCGTACATCATCTGTATGTCACCATTATACTGCCTTGCCTCCCACGTAAGTTCAAGCGGAACAATGCATTTTGGTTCATCCGATATTGCAAGCATGGCGTCGCATACCGCTTTTGTATGCGCATCAAGATGTTCCTTGTTTTGCGCCTTGACAAATACTCCGCTTCTGAAGATATTGGCACCTGACAAAGCAATCACCGCTGCACAAAAACAGCTAATGCATATTTTGACCCACACCTTGTCAGACTTACGCACAAGGTCCGTAATTACATACGCAATAATCAGTACATCCGAAAAAATCCAGAAAAATCTCCAGTATATAAGCTTTCGAAATACAAGCTTATAAAGAACCGGATTTATAACAACAAGCATAATAACAAGCATTGGAACAATGAGTTTGTTACGAAGCTTTTTGTTTGTTATAAAAATGTAGCAAAGTGCAAATAAAAACACAAGCAAATACATTCTGTCCGGATAATAATCCTTTATATAATTGAGAATCGTTTTTGCCGCCTCGCGCATAAAAAATCTCCTAATTTCTATCCATAAATAATAACGGATGACAACCCGATATAAGCCAAATTAACTATACAAAACGCCCAAAGAATCAAGCAAAGCCTCCATGATTTCTTTTGGATTCCATATACAAATCCAAAGATGCCAAGCATAAGTCCTGCAATCAAAATACCCATATTGGATGGTAAGCAAAGGGCGATATTTGCAACAAGAATCAATAAATAGTTTGCCTTTGCCGGTTTCTCATGCAATCGGAAGAACAGCCAGAGCAAGCATGGGATTCCAATTGCAGCGACGGTCGCCTTCCCCTGCCATAACCGGATCATTGTAAAGGTTGCCTGCGTATAAACCGAAAAAAATCCAAAAGCGTGAAGCAAAGCTACAAAACAGATAAAAATGTTTTTGTGCGCTGCTTCCCCTGTAAATAGTTCTTCTGCTATCAGGTAATATACTATACATACGAGCACCATCAGAATCGGCGGCATAACCGTATGCATCATAACCGTCGGATACACACCTGTAAGCTTGGAAAGAAATGCTACATAAACGGCCCAGGGAGATGTTACATCCTTACCTAAATCCCCAAGGAAGGTTGTAATCTCCTGACCTGTATTTACATCCGTAAGCAGCATGCGGTTTGTGCGAAGCACATCCACTGCATTTACTACAAATCTGGAATCATCCGCATCGGTATGCTGATATACAATTGTTGTTGCAACCAATATTGCCATAGCAGCGAATGCAAAAAACGCTGTCACCCATGCAAAAGCATTGTCCGGCATTTGCACGATTTTTGTAACAAAATATTTTTTCGCAATCCCATATGCGGCTATAGCAACATACGCTACGATAGCAATCCCGACAACGATCAGAAAGGATTGCTTGCACAAAATGAACGGCACACTGATTATCTGAAATACTGCCCACTCTGATAAATAACCAAACAAAAGGCTCTTGGGAAGTGTTATTCCTGTTTTTGTAAATCCAAGCAAAGCATTTCCGAGAAGTACCGGAAGTACGAGCAGAACAAGAATACACAATATTATATTAACAAAACTCATTCTGCAGCCTCCTTACAAACCTGTCAGACTATACGAGCGTCTTTACACAAGCAAGTGCACTGGCGATCACTGCGTCCATGTCATAGTACTTGTACTCGCCAAGACGACCACCGAAGATTACCTTCTCTTCCTTTGCAGCAAGCTCCTTGTACTTCTCATACAACGCACTGTTTTTCTCATCATTTACAGGATAATATGGCTCGTCACCCGGCTTCCACTCCGAGCTGTACTCTCTGCTGATTACAGTCTTCGGAATGTCATTTCCCTCATCATCTTTACCAAACTCAAACCACTTGTGCTCGATGATTCGCGTCCAAGGTGTTTCGGCATCTGTATAGTTGACTGCCGCATTTCCCTGGAAGTTCGGCATATCGAGAATCTCATTCTCAAAACGCACAGAACGATATTCAAGATTGCCCAGCTGATAGTCAAAATATGCATCAATTGCACCTGTATAAACAATCTTATCGGCCATTGCATCAAATTCAGACTTGTTTTCGAGATAATCAACGCCAAGACGAACCTCGATACCGTCTAATATATTCGCAACAAGCTTTGTATAACCGCCAACCGGAATGCCCTGATACAACGCATTGAAATAATTGTTATCAAATGTAAGACGAACCGGAAGTCTCTTGATGATAAAGCTTGGAAGTTCAGAACATGGTCTGCCCCACTGCTTTTGTGTATATCCCTTAATAAGCTTCTCGTAAATATCTGTACCAACGAGACTGATAGCCTGTTCCTCAAGATTTTTTGGTTCTGTTATCCCTGCTGCCTTGCGCTGTTCCGCAATCTTTGCAGCAGCCTCCTCCGGCGTTACAACTCCCCACATCTTATTAAATGTATACATATTGAAAGGAAGAGAATAAAGCTCGCCCTTGTAGTTTGCAACAGGAGAATTTGTGAAACGGTTAAATTCGATAAAACGTGTCACATAATCCCATACCTCCTTGTTGTTTGTATGGAAAATATGTGCTCCGTACTTATGGACATGAATATTTTCAATCTTCTCTGTATAAACATTACCGGCAATATTTTGACGCTTGTCAATGACAAGAACGGATTTACCGGCATCCTTTAATTCACGCGCAACAACCGACCCGTATAAGCCGGATCCAACTATTAAATAATCGTACATAATCTTCTCCTTTTATTTGTTATTGTTCCTATTTTCACCCTTAATTATTGCACTCACCTTGCGGATTGGTTTTGTCACTCTCCAGCTTGTAGAATGGTGAATGTCCTCTATATACCGACGCGCCTGCGCAAGCTCTTCATTCTTACGCCCAAGCATCGTCGCAAAATCGCCCATATTGTCATTTATTGGCTGCCCCATTTTCGGATACAGATGAACAAGTGCCTGAACATCCTTATAGCAATACTCGCTTTGAAAATGGTTTTCCATCTGTTCATAGTTCTTTGCATTTGCCATGTCAATTTCCATGAATTTGCACAAATCCTCGATTACATAGCGTTTGCTTCGTAGCTCTGCACCATTTAGATAGTACATACACGATCTCCACAAAATGTAATCAACCGGAATCAGAAAATCAAAGGTCCACTCATAATCAATAACTGTCCATGTATCCTCATTACAAAGAATGTTCGAAAACACCAGATCAATATCTGACATACATGTACCTCGAAGCGTACCCTCAAAACGACGCTCGCCGAACACGCTTACGAATTTTTCACTGCTTTCAAATATGTCCGTTTCGTAAACCGCACGAACACGCTTTGCATAATCACACATCAGCTTCTCAAATGCATCATAATTTTTGCTTCGCAAATACGAATCAAGCAATTCCTCTAATGTCTCACACTCCAAATATTCAAATTCAACATAATTCTCCCCCGGAATAAGCTTATTTGCCTTAAATTTGGAGTCAGCAAAATGTGTTGTCAACGCCGTATACGCATCCGTCATATGCATCACATGCGCCCAGCCTTCAATTTCGGTCGGATATTTACGCACAACTCGTCCGGCATCTGTCTGCACAATATCTGTTCGAATACAGAACTTCGGATTTCGCTGATTTGAAAATTTGGTATAAAGAATCTTTTCCATGTCCTACTCTCCCTGTGCAACGACCAAAAATGAGTTCGAAAACTCTGAAAACAGCCCTTCTTCAATAAGTCCTGCATAAACCTTGTTCTCATCAAAAATTTCAACCCGGTCGAAATCAAAATTGCGATGATTCATTGTAAGCTCATTTGCTTTTGGCAAATAATCATCTGAAAAAATAACCTCCGGCAGCTTATAATCCGGGTACGGATAATAAAAATCCTGCCTGCCAAAGCCTGCTGCCGCAATCATTTTTGCAAGCTCCCTGCGTCCAAACGTTCGCACATGGGAAGTCTCACGATAGCCTTCTATTCCATCGAAATATTGCTGCGTATGATCCTCTCTGCAGCCTGCAAAATACTTTAGCCCAAATTTATTTTCAATTGCAAGAATCAGTCTTCCGCCCGGTGCAAGATGCCTTTTTATGATGCGTAAAAACTCCACATACGGATCCTCTGCATCAATATAGCTCTTTGCATATTCGAATACACCGATCAAAGTGATTACATCATAATCATTTGGAAGCTTCTTCTCGATATCCTGGAAATTTCCAACACGGATACGCACATTATCGCAATCCCTATGACGGTTCGCGTTAATCATTGTACGCTTCATCGAAAGCTCGACCGCTTCAACCTCCGCTGCCATTTTTGAAAGGATTCCCGTGATTGCACCACAGCCTGCGCCAATTTCAAGCACCTTGTCATTTTTTGTAATTGGCATAGATGCCACTATATTTTCGCGCACATTTGAAAAATGATACAGAATCGCCCACGAGCCTCGCTTAGCAATCACCTTGTTATACTCGTCTGCTGTATAATTTTGGGCAATTTCAAGCATTTCATCCTCAATCGGACCATCGCTGTACAAATCCTTGCCGGAATACAATTCATCATCAATTATTATTTTGCCGATTGTCTGCATACGTCTCTCCTAAACAACTGTGATTTCTGAATCCATATCATAAAATCCTACGGTATTTTTACTTGAAACAACTGTAATGTTACAAACATCATACAGTCGGTGATATACAACAAACTCGCCATTTTCATAACCTGTGCAGCCAAGAGAAAGCAAATATTCTCCGCCCTGCAGACTCATTGTCTGCTTGAAGGTTACTTCCATCTCTTCCTTTGTTTCAAACTCGATTTTCTCAATCAATGTATTTGTTCCGGTAATTTCAGTACCTTTAATATCCTTCAATGAAAATGCAAAAATCGGCATCTTCACATCATCCTTTATGCGGATTTTCATGCGAATCGAAAAAGGTGTTCCTTTCTCGATGGAGTTCGAAATGCGACCATTTGCGTCAAGTACCGCATAGTCGGCAATTTCAGCACGCAAATCACCGTATACAAGCATATCAGGGTTTTGCGAAAGCTTTGACATCCAGTCCTTCGAGCTGTTCTCTATGTCATTTATCGCACGCTCCTTCATCTGATTCGTCACCTGGGATTTTTCAAAATCATACTGACCAACTAGAATCTGCTTATACGCATCAATCATATCGTTCGGTGCACCGCTATCAATCATCTGCCCCTTGTTCAAAAGAATTACACGGTCACAATATTTGCTGATACTACTTAAATCATGACTGACAAACACAATCGTCTTTCCCTGCTTTTTGAAATCCTCAAACTTCTTATAGCACTTTGATTGGAAATAAACATCTCCGACAGACAATGCCTCGTCCACAATCAGAATTTCAGGGTCAATATTAATTGCAATCGCAAAAGCCAGTCTGACAAACATACCGGACGAATATGTTCGAACCGGTTGATTAATAAAATCTCCAATATCCGCAAACGTCAGAATATCATCTAATTTTGCATTAATTTCCTCTCGTGTAAACCCAATCATCATTCCGTTCAGATAAACATTTTCAAGGCCTGTATATTCCATGTTAAAGCCCGCTCCAAGCTCAAGCAAAGCTGAAATACGCCCATCAATTACCACCTCACCCGAGGTTGGATTTGACACACCTGTAATAATCTTAAGAATCGTTGATTTGCCGGCACCATTTGTGCCAATAAATCCTACGCATTCGCCCTTTTTCACATCAAAGCTCAAATTGCGAAGCGCAAAATGTTCCTTATAACGCTGCTTTTTGCTTGGAAGATTCAAAAAATCCTTCATACGGTCTGTAGGCTTGTCATATAATTTGTATATTTTTGTCACGTCTTGCACGTGAATCGCGATATCACTCATATGACCTCCTACAATACGTCCGCGAAGTATACGCGAACCTTCTCAAATATTTTGACACCGAACCAGAATACGAATAATGTAATTGCCCAAAAGCCAAGCGTCCATACCGGTTTTTCCCAAAACCATATCTTGTCCAGCAACGCATTTCGAAATCCGTCTACAATATAGTAAACAGGATTCAGCTTGAAAATTCGTACAATGGCTGTTGATTGAATCATATCATTCAGATTCCACATAATCGGTGTCATCCACACACCAACCTGAAGTAAAATATTGATAATTTGCTTTAAGTCACGGAAAAACACCGCGACCGCAGATGTCAGATACGAAAGTCCAAGGGTGAGCACTATGCTGCAAAAAATGTAATACAACAGCTGCAAGGAATACAAATCCGGAGTATATCCATAGCCCCAACTTAAAACAATCGCTATACATACAAAAATCAGATGCACAAAAAGCGAAGAAAGAACCTTCACAAACGGCAAAATGTTGATTTTGAATACAACCTTCTTTACGAGATAGCTATATTCAATGAGTGCATTCGTTCCGCTATTCCATGCTTCTGAAAAGAAGAACCAAGGGACAAGCCCTGCAGTAAGCCATACGATAAAAGGATACTGACAATCACGTCCCGCTTTTAATCCTATTTCAAATACAAACCAATATACAAGAATTGTAACGACAGGCTGAACAAACGCCCAGACGATGCCTAGATACGAACCTGCAAATTTAGTTTTAAAATCATTTTTCGAAAAATTCCTGACTAATGAACGATTCTGATACAAATCAACCGTCATTGAAATCGCGTTTTTAGGTTTATTCATACTTACTCCTGCAAACTTTGGTTATTTACAAAACTGCTCAATGCCATTCCATTTCTGATCCTTTTCAGAAATAATCAAATCCTCTTTTGTCATACCCTCCGGCATAGGCCAGTTTACGCCGATTGCCGGATCACACCAAAGAAGGCCGCCCTCATCATTCGGATGATAAAAATCTGTACATTTGTAACAGAACTCTGCATGCTCAGACAATACAATAAAGCCATGCGCAAAATTCTTTGGAATAAAGAACTGCTTTTTGTTCTGTGCAGAAAGTCTTACACCATACCATTTTCCGTACGTCTTTGAACCCTCACGAAGATCTACCGCAACATCAAACACTTCGCCACTTACAACACGTACAAGCTTATCCTGTGGGAAGTTAATCTGAAAATGAAGTCCGCGTAATACGCCTTTTCTTGAGCTTGACTGATTATCCTGAACAAACTGACAATCAATGCCTGCTGCAGCAAAATCATTGTAATTATAGGTCTCCATGAAGTATCCTCTCTCATCACCAAACACTGATGGTGTAATTACGCGAAGACCTTCTATCTCTACGCCATCCACTTCGCAATTTTCTACTGTAATCTTTCCAAATTTTTCAGTCATAACTCATAACCTCGAATCTTATTATAATCCATTTGCCACATCGACAAGGTACTGACCATATGCCGTCTTAAGAAGTGGCTGTGCAAGCTCAAGAAGCTGCTCACGTGTAATAAAGCCTCTCTTATATGCGATTTCCTCAATGCAGGAAATATAAAGTCCCTGTCTCTTTTGGAACGCTGCCACGAAATCCGCAGCATCCAGAAGCATGTCATGATTTCCTGTATCAAGCCAGGCAAAACCACGTCCAAGTGTCTCTACCATAAGTTTGCCGCGACGAAGATATTCATTGTTAATTGAAGTGATTTCGATTTCACCTCTTGCGGAAGGCTTAACATTCTTTGCAATCTCTACTACATCGTTATCGTAAAAATATAGTCCCGGAACTGCATAATTTGACTTTGGATGCTCCGGCTTCTCCTCGATGGAAAGCGCCTTGCCGTTCTCATCAAATTCAACAACGCCATACTCTCTCGGATCTTTTACGTAGTATCCGAAAATTGTTGCACCCTTTTCTCGTTCCGCTGCACTCTTTAGCACCTTCGAGAAGCTCTGACCGTAGAAAATATTATCACCAAGCACAAGTGCTACATTATCATCACCGATAAATTCTTCTCCGATAATAAATGCATCCGCAAGTCCTCTCGGAACCTCCTGCACAGCATAGCTAAATTTCATGCCTAACTGTTCTCCGGTTCCAAACAGTTCTTTAAACACCGGCAAATCTCTTGGTGTCGAAATAATCAATACCTCACGGATTCCTGCCAACATCAATGTTGATAGCGGATAGTAAATCATTGGCTTGTCATAAACAGGCATAATCTGTTTGGAAACTGCTTTTGTAAGCGGATACAAACGTGTGCCGGATCCACCGGCAAGAATAATTCCCTTCATCGTTTTTCCTCCTAATCTAATCCGTTATTAACGGTTTGAATACATGTCATCGTAATATTTCTGGTAATCACCGCTTGTAACATTTTTCATCCATTTTTCATTTTCGAAGAACCATGCTATTGTTTTCTTAATGCCCTCAGCGAACATTGTTTCCGGTTCCCAACCGATTTGTGTCTTAATCTTGTCCGGAGCAATTGCGTAACGACGGTCATGTCCCTTGCGATCTTCTACATATGTGATAAGGTCTTTGGAAACAAGTGCCTTACGTGGATCACCGTCCGGAAGCATTTCCTGCAAGGTCTCAATAATAATGTTAATAATCTCGATATTCTGTTTCTCGTTGTGTCCACCGATATTATATGTTTCAAACAGTCTGCCCTGCTCCTGAACCATGTCAATCGCTTTTGCATGATCTTCTACATACAGCCAGTCTCGAACATTTTTACCGTCACCATAAACCGGAAGCTTCTTACCTTGTAAAGCATTATTGATAATAAGCGGAATAAGCTTCTCAGGAAACTGATACGGACCATAATTATTACTGCAGTTCGTGATATTCGCCGGGAACTTGTATGTGTCCATATAGGCCTTCACAAGCATGTCTGACGATGCCTTGCTTGCAGAATATGGGCTGTGTGGTTCGTATGGTGATGTCTCATAGAAAAAAGCATTGTCATCATCCGGGAGGGAACCATACACTTCATCCGTCGAAACGTGAAGGAATTTTTTCCCCTCTTTGAAGCTGCCATCCGGAAGCTCCCATGCTGCCTTTGCACAGTTAAGCATCACTGCTGTTCCGAGAACATTTGTCTCTACAAATACTTCCGGATTTTTGATGCTTCTGTCTACGTGGCTTTCCGCCGCAAAATGAACAACACGGTCAATATCATTTTCGGAGAAAATCTTTGCTATTGCGGTCTTGTCACAGATGTCAGCCTTAACAAACGTATAATTCTCGCGATCTTCAATATCCTTTAAGTTCTCAAGATTTCCTGCATAAGTCAGCTTATCTACATTGATAATACGAATTTCATTGTCGTATTTTTTTAGCATGTAATGAATATAATTCGAACCGATAAATCCGGCTCCGCCTGTTACTAAATATGTTCTCATTTTTACCTCCATGTATGGTTACATTTGCACACAGCAATCCCACTTTATCATCTTTTACATAGTTAAGCTAAATATACCACAGTTGCTCATAAACTGCAAGTTTCGTGCAGTGTTTGTTTCTGTCATGAAATCGTTGGCACGATTCTTACCCGGACGCTTTTTTGCGGTGATGGATTCCATTCCGGGACCGCTTCCGCTTAGTTGCTCCGCGTAGCAGTACTAAATTCGT
>CALYVE010000028.1 GCA_945492935.1 uncultured Lachnospiraceae bacterium | reverse complement strand
GCCCCATACATTTGTGTATGACCTTTGGCAGATCTGAGTTCATACGTGTTCCCTTACCGGCTGCCAAAATAACAGCTTTAAGTTTTCCCATGATTCTGTCTCCTTAATTATCTTCCCTGCTTATTTATTTTGTTGCGTTTTTCCTTGTACATAAGTTCGTCTGCAACCTGTAACGAATCTAAAATTGTATCATTTGATTTGACATGACTAATGCCTATACTAACCTCTACCACATAATCTTCGTAAATGTCTTTATTTACCTCAGCTAACAAATCTTCAAGTTTCATACGGAATTCTTCACAACGGGTCTCATCATCGCTGTATAATACCGCAACAAACTCATCGCCACCCATACGTGCACAAAATTCATGTTCCTCAAGGGCAGCAGAAATGCATCTTGCGACATGACAAATTGCCGCATCTCCAGTCGCATGTCCAAAGTTATCATTGATGTATTTGAGCCCATCCATGTCGATGCTTACAACCGACATTTCAACCGCCTTACGCCCCATCTTTTGATGAAGTGTAGTAAGCTCATACTCAAGACCGCGACGATTGAAAATCTCAGTCAACGGATCCTTTAAGTAAAGTGATTTAATATCTCTCATCGATACAAGTTCTTCGTATGTATTAATCATATTAAGCGATGATCCGGTATTAATACAAAGGAATTCGTATCGTTGATCAAGCATACAAGGAACATTATCCCGAATCTGCATAACAATGTATCCAAATACATCCTTACGATAATGAAGCGGCACAACGAAGCTTGTGACACCATCGAGTTCCTTCATCATTTCGTCCGGAAGCAGTTGTTTCTTAGGAAATGGAATATCCGTCGAAACAGGTCTTCCATGCCGATCCAGATGATGGCGCAGATGCAAGGTTTCAGAAAATGGATCATCACGATTAATTACATTGCCATCCTCATCTTTATCTACTTCTTCATTCAGGCATATAAAATAGTTTTTAAGTTCGAGACGCTTCGCCATACGTCCTGTCATTTCCATACATTCTTCATCACTATATGCACTTGAATAATCCGTAATCATATAGATACATTCCTTCGTCATATAACGGAATTTAACGTATTCTGTTTGAATCGCAGAACCGTCCAAAATCTCATCATCCGGACATCCACAGCTGGAACGGTAATGCATCTTACATGGAACATATACTTTATTTGACTCTAATTGTTCCCCATTTACCAGTTTCGCAACAAGCTCAAGTGCAACTGCTGCCATTTCACCATAAGGAACCTCCACACTCGTAAGCTGCGGTTCTGCTGTACGGGCCTCCCCTAAATCGTCCATACCTGACACACAGATATCCTCCGGCACGCGAATGCCTCTGTGTTGTAATTCCTCGCAAACAGAAAATGCCATGTAATCATTTGAACATACAATTGCCTGCGGATATGTCTGCCTGCCACCCATGAAATAATCAACGATTTCTTTTCCCTTCAAACGCCAGTAATCGCCATAGAAAATCATATTATCCAAAACAGGAATATCTGCTTCCTGCATTGCCAGTCTGTAACCGGAAAGTCGCTCCTGTGCATCTAACATCTCCATACGTCCTGTTACAAAACAGATGTCTGTAAATTTGTGATAATCAATAAAATGCTTTGTCATTTCATACATTGCTTTTTTGTTATTGATAATGACACTTACAAAATCATTTTCCGCCTCCCGAAGGCTTACAACCGGACACTTTGCTTCGCGTCTGATTCTGCGCATCAGTTCTGTCTGCATATTAAACATTTTGAATGTATCACCAGCAACAACGATACCATCAAAGTCTGACAAATCCGGTAATCGAATAATGCTTCGCTCGCCTGCCACATGAAAAACATTATTAGCCGGTGCTACAAAGTTTGCATATATAATCAGCGTGATACCATGCTCCTTTGCATACTTGCTCATAGCATTCGTAACAATTGCCTGATATGTCTGATAAACGTCACATATAAAAAGTGCTATTTTCATCGTCTGCCTCCTGCATACATCAACAAATCTATCGTACAGTTGCAAATATTATACTCTTTTTTTATTGAAAATAAAAGTATTTCTTTGGATATCCAAACATATATCCATTATTATTACAATTCCTTCCCGACACATTCCAATATTCTCCCTCGCTAAATCAAGAAATATGACGTAACAAAGGGCTGAAGTATATACTTCAACCCCTTGTTTGTATCGAAACATTATTTATCCAAGCGCAACATCCAATATCATCATCAATATAAAGCCCGCTGCAAAACCGATTGTACCGATATTGGAGTGTTCTCCCTCCGCAGACTCCGGTATCAATTCTTCAACTACAACATACATCATAGCCCCCGCTGCAAAGGCAAGCAAATACGACATAACACCAACTAAGTATTTTGCCAGACATATCGTAAATATTGCCGCCAGCGGTTCAACAACCCCTGATAACGTGCCATACAAAAATGCTTTTCCTTTTCCTGTTCCTGATGAACATAACGGCATTGATACAATCGCCCCCTCCGGAAAATTCTGAATAGCAATTCCAATCGCAAGCGCAACTGCTCCCATCATCGTAATAGAGCCATCGCCGGATGCAACACCGGCAAACGTAACCCCGACCGCCATACCTTCCGGAATGTTATGCAAGGTCACTGCCAATATAAGCATTGTCGACTTTTTAAGTGAAACCTTTGGACCTTCTGCTTCTTCCTCGTTCACATGTAAATGGGGAATCAGTACATCTAACAGCAAAAGAAAAAAGATTCCAAGCATAAATCCGATCGATGCCGGCAAGAAAGCCAGCTTACCCATCCCCTGTTCTCTGGACGATTCCATCGCAGGAATAAGCAAAGACCAAACGGAGGCCGCAACCATAACGCCGGCAGCAAAGCCGGATAATATCTTTTGAAGCTTATCACTTAATTCATTTTTCATAAATAATACACATGCAGATCCAAGCATAGTCCCAATAAAAGGAATCCACAGTGCAAGCATAATTTCTGTCATAAATACTCCTAACATAATTTAATTTAATCCGATTAATAAACCAACCGTATGAACGAAAAATGCCATTATCCAGGCAATGACACATTGCATAATTACTACACCAATTGCCCACTTGCCTCCAAGCTCTCTCTTTACAGAAGAAACAGCTGCAACACATGGTGTATAAAGCAAAGTGAACACTAGGAATACGCATGCCGTAAACGGAGAAAACAACGTTGACAGCATTGCAGTCTCTCCACCCATCAAAACAGTTAACGTACTGACAACACTCTCTTTTGCAGTAAATCCTGTAATCAGTGCGGTTGAGGCTCTCCAGTTGCCAAAGCCAAGTGGTGCAAAAATCGGAGCAATTGCGCTGCCGAGCAATGCCAGAATGCTATCCTTAGAGTCGCCCACTAAATTCATATGAATGTCAAAGCTCTGCAAGAACCAAATAATGATGGACGCAAGAAAAATAATCGTAAATGCCTTCGTAAGGAAATCCTTTGCCTTATCCCAGATCAAATGTATGACACTTTTTGCACTTGGCATACGATAGTTCGGAAGCTCCATAACAAATGGTACCGGTTCTCCTTTAAAGCGTGTATTTTTCAGAATAAGCGCATATAAAATTGCTACAATAATACCGGTAAAGTATAACCCCGTCATAACGAGTGCACCCTTGTCAGGGAAAAAGGCAGCTACAAAAAAAGCATAAATCGGCAATTTTGCGGAACAGCTCATAAACGGTGTTAGCAAAATCGTCATCTTCCGATCACGCTCTGACGGAAGTGTCCTTGTTGCCATAATTGCAGGAACCGAACAACCAAAACCAATCAACATTGGCACAATGCTTCGACCGGACAAACCGATTTTACGAAGTATTTTATCCATGACGAAGGCTACCCTTGCCATGTATCCGCTATCCTCCAATATAGAAAGGAACAAAAATAAAATAACGACAATCGGAATAAAAGACAGTACGCTTCCAACTCCAACACATATTCCGTCAATAATGAGTGAATGCAGGACCGGACTTATATCGGCAGATGCAAATATATCGTCAAGCGCCGAAATACCCTTATTTATCAAAAATTCCAATCCGTCGGATAACTGATTGCCGATTACGCCGAATGTCAGCCAAAATACAAGTGCCATTATCGCAATAAAGCTTGGAATTGCCGTGAATTTTCCTGTAAGAATCCGATCAATTCTACGGCTTCGTAAATGTTCCTTACTCTCCTTTGGCTTTACAACCGCTGCATCACAGACCTTTTTAATAAACGTAAATCGCATAAGTGCAAGTGCGGCCATGCGATCCATTCCACTCTCGTTTTCCATCTGCTTTACAATGTGTTCTAAAGTTTCTTGTTCATTCGTATCAAGATGAAGCTTCTCAAGAATTTGATCGTCACCTTCTACAAGTCTTGTTGCCGCAAACCTTGTCGGTATTTTATAAGTATGTGCATGATCCTCAATCAAATGCATGATTGAGTGTAAGCATCTGTGAATCGCACCTCCATCCGGTCCGTTTGCATCACAAAAATCTCTTCGTCCCGGACGTTCTCTATACTTTGCAACATGATATACGTGGTCAACCAGCTCATGAATTCCTTCGTTTTTCGCTGCCGAAATCGGGACAACCGGAATGCCGAGTACCGACTCCAATTCATTCACAATAATCGTTCCGCCGTTTTTGCTTACCTCATCCATCATATTGAGGGCAAGCACCATAGGAATATCAAGCTCCATCAATTGCATTGTAAGATAAAGGTTTCGCTCAATATTTGTCGCATCAACAATATTGATGATTCCCTTTGGTCGATTTTCAAGCAAAAACTCTCTTGTAACAATCTCCTCTGCGGAATAAGGTGCCAGAGAATAAACACCCGGCAAGTCTGTGACAAGCGTATTCTTCTTTCCCCGAATCTGACCATCCTTACGGTCAACGGTAACGCCCGGAAAATTTCCAACGTGCTGATTAGAGCCTGTAAGCTGATTAAAAAGTGTTGTCTTTCCGCAATTCTGATTACCCGCCAGTCCAAATGTTATAACTGTATCATCCGATAAAGCTTCCCCTTTTTGGCGAACATGAAATATACCCATCTCTCCAAGACCGGGATGAGAAGTTTTCTTTGTGCGGGTATGTTCAAAGGTTACCGGATCGTGTTCTTTTTCACATATTGTAACCTCTATTTTCTTTGCATCCTCTAATCGAAGCGTAATTTCATAACCCCATACACGATACTCAACCGGATCTCCCATTGGTGCTGCCTTCACGAAGGATATTTCCGCGCCCGGAATAATACCCATCGAAAGAAAATGCAAACGGAGATTGCCCTCTCCATTGACAATATCGATTTTAGCTGTTTGTCCTCGCGTTAGTTCTGATAATTGCATGATACGTTTTCTCCTCAGTTAACTATTTTTCTCGATTGTATGCTTTGGAAATGTAATCGTAAATCGGGTACCAATATCCGGCCTTGATAACACATTGATTTTTCCGTCGTGCGCCTCAATAATCCACTTGGCAATGGAAAGACCGAGTCCTGAACCGCTGCTACTTCCGTTCCGCGCAACATCCGAACGATAAAAACGTTCAAAAATATGCGACACTTCCGATTCCTGCATGCCAATTCCCTCATCCTGAATACGATAGGAAACCGTTGTATCTCCTTCAATTACACCAAGTGTAATTATACCACCGTCCGGCGAATACTTCGAGGCATTTTGTACAAAAATTCGAATGGATTGCTTAATCATCGAAAAATCGCCATACATCATAAAAGCACCCTCAAGCTTATCCTCCGGCTGCGAAAGCCTGTATTGATGTTTTTCATCAATCATCAAAGATTCTTCCCAGACTTCTTTTATTGTTTCGCCAAGCGAAAAATTAATTTTGTTTAATGTATTTCGACCGGAATCACCTCTTGCCAAAAACAAAAGCTGTTCAATCAATATCTTCATATGCTCGGATTCGTGTTTTAAAGCTTCAATAGACTCATTTAGTACGTTCTCGTCCTCCTTCCCCCAACGGTCAAGCATATTTACATAACCCTGTATAACAGAAATCGGGGTACGAAGCTCATGGGATGCATCGGAAACAAAGCGTGCCTGCTGTTGTTTCGTCTCCTGCATACGTGCAATCAAATTATTTAATGCAACCTCAATACTACGCAAATCTTCATCGCCGGTCGAAACCTTTGCGTCCGGCGAATCAACGGCAACATGTGTAATGGCATGTTCAAGATGTTCCAACAAATCCGCATCCAGAGGGACACTGCTAATTTGTTCAGTCCGAATCGCAAGATCATTTAACGGACGCAGCTTTCGTCTGATTGCCCCTGTACGAAACATCGCAAAAAACAAATCTACGATTTCAAATATCAATATTATTCCAAACGCAGGAAGAACATAATCAAAGAATTCATGCACACGATAAGCAAATACCGTGCCATCGGTTGTCACTGTCAGACATGATAATGACTTATAGGTTGAACCGACAAGCCGGAAACAATCAAAACTGTATTCATCCGGCAGGGAATTATATCTCCACCATCCAAAAGTTAGTACAGTCAAAGCAATTATCACAATATTCAAACCAATTGTATCAAACAGCTTTTTGCTCCAAAAACTCCAATTGATCTTTCTTGCTATGGAACTTGTCTTTTTATTTTCATACATAAAATCATTCCTTCAACCAATCGTTGTATATTAACAATTCTCTAATTATCCTTAATAATATAGCCGACACCACGTACGGTCTGTATTAATTTTATTTTGTATTTATCATCGATTTTTGTGCGCAAATACCGAACATATACGTCAATAATATTTGTCTCGCCAATATAGTCATAGCCGCAAACAGTATTCATCAGTTTTTCGCGGCTAAGTACGATATTTTTATTCTTCATCAGTGCATGAAGAAGCTCAAACTCTCGGTTTGTAAGTTCCACAAGCTCTCCATCGACCGATACCTCATGACGATCCTCATCTAACTTTACATTTCCAACCGAAAGGGAATGCGTAGCCTGCTCCGTTGCTCCACCACGCTTTTTGAGCGCAACCCGAATACGTGCAAGTAATTCTTCAATTGCAAATGGCTTTGTTATATAGTCATCAGCACCTGCATCAAGACCTGATACCTTATCCATTACCGCATCTCTTGCAGTTAACATAATAACCGGTGTATCCTTCTCCTGTCGGAATCTGCGAAGCACCTCCATACCATTTAATCCCGGCAACATGACATCAAGCAAAATAAGGTCGTAGTTGCCTGAAAGTGCCATCTCCAAGCCAACACGACCATCAAAAGCCTTGTCCACGTCGTTTCCTTCGTGGACAAGCTCTAATTCTACAAATCTTGCAATTTTTTCTTCGTCTTCGATTAATAATAATTTACTCATGCAATTTTTAGAACTCCTTATTTGTCGTTATCTACAACTTCGCCTTCGCAAACCTTGTCGTCAACTACAACCTCTGTTTTTGCATCGTTCTTCATGTTCATTGCCGCGGCAGATGCCTTGTCACATACTTCATTTACATCAATCTTGTTAATACCCTCAAAGTGATACTTGTAATCGAAGAACAAACCAACAATCATAAGTGGCAATGTGATCCAGAATGCAAAAATTAATAATAAAATAAATACCAGCAACGGAACAGCAACTACCTGTTTTCCTTCATGCTCCACATGGAAAGTTGACTTGCAGCTCTTCTTCAGCAAGTCGCCGGCCCAGCTGATAAAACGATCAACACCATCTCCGATTGTAGACTTCTTGCAGGAATCCTCATAGGAAGCCTGTGCACGCTCGAATTCTTTTGAAGGTGCCTGAAGGGTTGTCGTGTAACTTGTGTTCTCCGGACTCTTGATCTTTCCGAGCTTTTCAAGATAAACAATCGCATCTAACAAATCGTAATCACATGCAACAAGTGCAGCTTTGGCATCCTCATAAGTAACGCCTGTCTTCTCTCTTAGCTTTTCAACCTTTTCTAATTTTTCCATAATAATTACTTCCTTTCTAATCTTATCTCCTGCCTTTGGCAAAAACTTTGAAGCCTTTTGTTCTGTGACTTCCCTTAACTTATGGCCTAATCTTAACAGACGAAAATTAATCTAAAATGCAGGAAAGATTAAAATTAGATTAAAAAACAAAATAAATGACTTAATCATTTAATCATTTATTGACTTGTAATAATCGACCTTCAATAAGCAAAGACCTTTTGCAGGGGCTGTAAAGCCGGCCTTCGCGCGTTCCTTTGCTTCAAGCAGCTCGACCATACTTTCCGGTGTACGTTTTCCAAAACCGACCTCAAGCAAGGTGCCTGATAAAATCCGAATCATATATTGCAAAAATCCACTTCCGTGATATGTCATGTTCATATACGAACCACTCTGTGTAATATCTATGCTATAAATCTCACGAACCGTTGATTTCTTCATCTTTGGATTTCCGCAAAAGCTCTTGAAATCATGCTCGCCAACAAGATACCCTGCTGCCTTACGCATACGGGTAATGTCCGGAATATGATCCGGTACATATACATATTTTCGATTGAATACCGGCTTTTTATCTCCGACATAGCATGTATAGCAATATGTTTTTCCCATTGCATTATAACGACTGTGAAAACGCTCACCTGCCACCTTCACTTCTCTGATACAAATATCTTCCGGAAGATATCGATTCATGTAGTCACAAATTTCCTTTTCAGACATTGAAGTTTCCATGTGCACATTCGCAACCATTGCCTTCGCATGAACACCGGCATCTGTACGACCTGCACCAATGACCTCCACCGGATTCCCGATCATCTCTGCGAGAACCGCTTCCAGCTTGCCTTGTATTGTAAGCTCCGTATTCGGCTGATGCTCCCATCCATAATAACGCGAACCATCATATGAAATTATCATTTTATAATTTTTCATAATTTCCCTCAATTAAATATATTCAGCTACCATATTATCAATATAAAACCGTTTCTTTCCCTTACGTTTCTATATTATAACACTAAAATCACGTATTTTCATGATATTTTTTCTCATTTACTATCCATCCGTAACCTGCAAATTCTGTCGTCATGTATAAACATATTCTTAAAATGAACCATCTTAATGTAAAAATATAGTCGGCAATAAAACAGAAAGATTTGATTATTCCGGAACAATCAGCTTTCTTCATGGTGATGGTTTCCATTAACGTGAAGAAAACGTCCGTATAAAAACCGTGAAAAAAAACATGCCAACGTTTACTTGACAGAAACAAGAATGGTTCCTCTCTTGCGATTTATAAATATTTCGGTTATTCTAAATATGAAAATATTCCAATAGAAAGGAGTCACAATATGGCTTTTCGAAACGATTTTTTATGGGGTGGGGCGGTTGCCGCACACCAGCTTGAAGGTGGTTGGCAGGAAGGTGGAAAAGGTCCGAGTGTGGCAGACGTAATGACAGCCGGAGCACATGGAATTCCACGTCGGATTACAGATGGAGTTTTACCCGGAGAGAATTATCCCAACCATGAAGCAATCGATTTTTATCATCGATACAAAGAGGATATTAAGCTTTTTGCCGAAATGGGCTTCAAAGCATTCCGTACGTCCATCGCATGGACCCGTATTTTCCCTCAGGGTGATGAAGAAAAACCAAACGAGGAAGGTCTCAAATTTTACGATGATTTATTTGATGAGTGTCTGAAATACGGTATAGAACCCGTTGTAACACTTGCACATTTTGAAATGCCTTTCGGACTCGTTAAGAAATATGGCGGTTTCAGAAGCCGCGAATGTATCGATTTTTTTGTCCGCTATGCAAAGGTCTGCTTTGAACGTTTCGGTCATAAGGTTAAATATTGGATGACCTTTAACGAAATAAATAACCAATGCAATTATGAATCTACTCATCATTTGTTCCAAGACAGCGGACTTATAATTGGCGAAGGCGATAATAAAGAAGCTCTCATGTATCAGGCTGCTCATTACGAATTAGTTGCAAGTGCACTTGCAGTTGCCGCTGCACATGAGATAAATCCTGAACTTAAGGTCGGCTGTATGCTTTCCATGTCTCCGCTTTATCCAAAGACATGCAAGCCTGCCGATGTTATGACACAGGTTAATGCCATGCACAAACGCTTTTGGTTCGGTGAGGTTCACGCTTACGGCAAGTATCCGGCATACATTTTAAAGCATCTCGAACGCCGCAACATCCGGTTAGATATAACAGACGATGACCTTGCCGCGCTTAAGGCGGGTACCGTTGATTACGTTGGTTTCTCTTATTATGCTTCATACGTCGTTGAAAGCAACGAAGAAAACCCTGCATATGACTACAACGAAAACAGAGATATTTCAAACAATCCATATCTTCCAAAAAGCGATTGGAACTGGACTATCGATCCAACCGGTATTCGATATGCATTAAACTGGGTATATGACCACTTCCGTCTTCCTATGTTTATTGTTGAAAATGGTTTCGGTGCCATTGATGTAAAAGAAGAAGATGGAACAGTAAACGATCAATATCGTATTGATTATCTGGCTGCTCATATTAAGGCTATGAAGGAAGCGGTCGAATATGATGGTGTCGATCTTCTTGGTTACACAATGTGGTCACCAATTGATATCGTTTCTGCCTCCACAGGCGAGATGAAAAAACGCTACGGCTTCATTTACGTGGATAAGGACAACGAAGGAAACGGAACACTTGAACGAAGTCCAAAAAAATCCTTCGAATGGTACAAAAATGTAATTGCCACAAACGGGGAGGATTTACAATAATAGTATAAAAAAAAGGACTGCAGATACTTCATTCCTTTCAATCAAGTATCTGCAGTCTTATTCTTTGCTGCAGGAACGCTTCTATTAATTTTTCTTCCATGTACTTCTTGTAAACAATACTAAAATCGGGAAGATTTCCAGTCGTCCGGCAAGCATATCAATTATTAGAATCATCTTTGAGAATACGCTATATGCCGCATAATTGCATGTTGGACCGACAGCCTCAAAACCGGGTCCGATATTGTTAAAGCTGGCAATGACCGCTGATAAATTTGTCATCATACTGAATCCATCCAGCGATAAGATAATAAAGCTTCCGACAATAATAAGAATATACGCTGCAAGGTAAGCCTGTGTGTTTTTTAACACACGCTCATCAACCACTTTATCATTATTCTTGATAACCTGAACCTTGCTTGGTCGAAGCGCCTGGTGAATATTGCGACGTAACGTCTTTACT
>CALYVE010000027.1 GCA_945492935.1 uncultured Lachnospiraceae bacterium | reverse complement strand
AAGAATCGGAATACCTAATATTTCAATGAAGATTGCGATAAACACGCCCATAAATACGAGAGCCCACGGAAGGTTACCGTGCATAACACCTTCGATAATCATTTTCATAAGCGTAGCCTGTGGTGCTGAAATCTCAGTTGAGCCAAAGCCCCATGCATTGTCGAGAAGTAAAAGTACACCGCCAATGGTGAGGGCGGCAACAATCGTACCTATAATTTCTCCGGTCTGTTGCTTCTTAGGTGTGGCACCGAGAAGAAATCCGGTCTTAAGATCCTGTGATGTATCACCGGCCATTGCTGCAACGATACAGATAATCGAGCCGATGGAAATCGCTGAAATCATACCTTCAATGTCAGATTTTCCTGTAACCTTCAGAATGAGTGATGTGATAAGAAGTGTTGCAATCGCCATGCCTGAAACAGGGTTATTACTACTTCCTACAAGACCAACCATACGTGATGATACCGTAGCGAAGAAGAAACCGAATACTACGATAATAAGTGCACCAAGCAAAGAAACAGGAATTGCCGGAATTAACCAGATTGCAAGCGTCAGCACAATAATACTGCCGATTACAAAACGGATATCCATATCCTTGTCTGTACGAAGGGTGTTCGAACCGGAACCGCCTTTGATGCCGTGAATTGCATCACGGAACGTTCTGACAATCAGTGGTAAGGTTTTGACCAAACTGATTATACCGCCGGCTGCTACAGCACCTGCACCGATGTAACGAATGTAGGAGCTCCAAATGGCACTTGCACCATCTGCTGCATACATGGCGCCGATTGTTTCAGTTCCCGGGAACAGAATGGTGTTCGAGCCAAATATTACAATTGCAGGAATCAGAACAAACCATCCAAGCATACCGCCTGCAAACATATAAGAAGAAATTTTAGGACCGCAAATGTATCCGACACCGAGCAGTGCAGGATATACCTCAGCCGAAAATTCCGTCTTTAATTGTTTAACCGGTGCAGTGATAACACCGGGGATGACCTTGATTCCATCCACGAGCATTTTGAATAAGGCAGCAAGTCCCATACCTGCAAAAACAGTTTTTGCACTGTTGCCGCCTTCCTCTCCGGCAAGGAGAACCTCCGCACAAGCAGTACCTTCCGGATATGGTAAGATATTATGCTCTTTAACGATGAGTGCGTTACGAAGTGGTACCATGAAGAATACACCAAGTAAACCACCGCATAATGCGATGAGTGAGAGAGTAATAAGACTTGGTTTGTCAGATAATCCCTCTTTTGCCCACAAAAACAATGCAGGCATTGTGAAAATGGAACCGGCAGCAAGTGATTCGCCGGCAGAACCGATTGTTTGAACCATGTTATTTTCAAGAATCGAATCCTTTTTGAGAATCAGTCTGATGACTCCCATGGAAATTACTGCAGCCGGGATGGATGCAGAAACTGTCATACCGACACGAAGGCCAAGGTATGCATTTGCAGCACCAAAAACAACGGCAAGTAGAATACCTAGAATGACTGATGTGGCCGTGAATTCAGGGGTGACCTTGTCAGCCGGAATGTAGGGCTTAAAGTTGTCGTCTTTCATTTGTAAACCTCCTAATTGTAATAAGAATAGAATAACATAAAAAATTAGTTTCGTCCAATTATATCATTGCCTATTTCTGGCAGTGGTATACTTGCATTATTCTACTTTTTGATGTATGATAATAAATTGAAGTTTTATCAAAACTTTCATTTTTTTATGTTATTTAGGAGGATATAACACTATGTATTATGTGCCCGATGGCACCGACAGGTGTGGATACTTTATGTGTAGCGCCTGTGGGTCAAAGTTTTTGTCACTGCAAACAACAGACAGCATTCCATGTCCCTATTGTGAGGAGGATGTTGATCTTGAAATAGGTCCGGATGAAGAAATGTCTGTCTCAATGGACAGCGCAAAGCTTCAACAAATTCTCGAAGGTGAGGATGTTGAGAAGATGGACATTTTGCTTTCCCTTGCAATTACCGGTGGCAATTACGATTGGATTTAGAGAGGACAATTATACATGAGCGATGATCATATAATAGTCAGAGAGTTTAACGAACAGGATATTCCGTCAATTCGCGAAATCTGGAATCAGGTTGTTGAGGAGGGACGTGCGTTTCCTCAGATTGACCCGCTTTTAGATGACGAAGAGGCACTTTATTTTTTTGCGACACAGACATACACAGGTGTTGTTGAGCTTGACAGCAAGATTGTAGGTCTGTACATATTACATCCAAACAATATCGGCCGTTGCGGACATATTGCAAATGCAAGCTTTGCTGTGGCACCATCTGCAAGAGGTATGCGTGTTGGCGAGGCACTTGTAAAGGACTGTCTTTGGACAGCCGGTAAGAAGGGCTTTGAGATTTTACAGTTTAATGCGGTTGTTGCTTCCAATAAGGCGGCGATTACATTATACGAAAAGTTAAAATTCGAGCGTATTGGCGTTGTTCCGAATGGTTTTTTGAATAAGGACAACGAATACGAAGATATTATACTTTATTATCACACGGTTTAATCCGTCCGAAGGATGAATACAACATGAAGATAGCAGTGTTAGGTCCGCAAGGGACCTTTAGTGACAAGGCATATGAACAATATGTAGGGATTTGCCACAAAAAAAATAATAATATTGCCTATGAGGCTGTTTACTATCCGACAATTGATGATGTGTTCAAAGCGGTGCTGGAATCAAAGCAGTCTGTAGAGCCGATGCTTGGCGTCGTTCCGATTGAAAACACATTGGACGGGTATGTCATGCGTACATTGGATTTGTTGCTGGAACGTGAGGTACAGATTTTGGATGAGATAACCGTTCCGGTTGCTTTTTCACTTGTGGGCAATGTAAAAAGTCTGGACGAGATTGATACGTTGTACGTTCAGTTTAAGGCATTGGGTCAGTGCAGAGAATTTATAAATGATTTGAATAATGTGAAGATTGTAAATACAGAAAGCAATATGGAGTCGTATTATCGTATTGAAAACAAAGCAGGCTCGGCTGCTATTGTTCCGACTCATATCGCTCGAGAAGAAAAAGAACGCTTTGTCCATTTTGATGTAACGGATTCTGATTACAATCATACACGCTTTGTTGTGTTTGAAAATGGAGTTGTTGATGCTAGGAACAACGACGGACTGGCTACGGAATTACAAGGGGTAAAGGCTTCTGACAAGGTTCGTATCCCGGTTTACATAATGCCGAAAGAGGACCGTCCGGGATTGCTGTTCGAAATACTGAAGAACTTCTATGATAACAGAATTAACCTTATTTCAATCATGTCAAGACCGACAAAGCAGGAACTTGGAACCTACAATTTCTATCTGGAGATTGATGTTTTATATGAACGATTACAAGTTGTATGTGATACATTGCGTCTTGTTGAAAACAATAACAAAATTAAGCTTCTTGGCGTTTATAAAGAAGGCTTGTTAACACATTAACGAATAAAGGAGAGTTGTTATGGGTAAAAACGAATTACAGATAGTAGAAGTAGTTGACGACAGACAGGAGAAAAAGAGCAAAACCTTGTTTCAGAGATTTCGTAATCAGACACTGTTCCGCGCGGCAGCAACCATTGTAGCCGGTCTTGTTATGGTAATCTTTCCATCTATGACACAGTCAACGATTGCGTATGTTCTTTCCATTGTCCTTGTTTTGTTTGGATTGTTCCGTCTGCTTCGCTATTTTCATAAGACAGACAGGGACGGAGACGGAGATTTGGAATATGGCTCTCCGGTCGACTTTGTCGTTGGTGTTGTATTTATCGTTCTCGCAGGACTTGTAGCAAAGATGTTTATCTCGATCATTCCACTTGTGTTTGGCATCTTTATTTTAATTTGTGGTGTCCTGAAGCTGGAACAGGGGATTGCTCTTTTGCGCGTGAAGTCCAATAAGGCTAAGCCTGTGATGATTATAGCCGCTGTTACAGTTGCAATCGGACTTTTTGCGGCATTTAACCCATTTTCGGCGGGCAGAGTTTTAATCGTGATTATTGGTGCAGGCTTGTTGTTCAGTGGCATAACAGATCTTGTGACAGCGGGCTTTGTTTCAAAGATTATGAAGGACTAGTTGAAAAGTTACTTCGTTATTAGGAGGCGCATATGGCGAACGAGAATTTGATGATTGGACGTGCGCAGCTTGGCAAGGAAGACATTTATACGATGTTAAAGGAGCAGGGCTTCCGTTTGACCGAACAGCGCAAGACGATTGTTGACGTCATTGTCAACGAAGACTATTCGTGCTGTAAGGAAGTGTACATTATGGCACATAAACGTGACGAAAGTATTGGTATTGCAACGGTTTATCGTATGATTCAGGTGCTTGAGGAGCTTGGCGCAATCAGTCGAAAAAATCTTACAAAAAACGCCTGTCCGGGCCGTTGCTGTGATATGAAGGGCGGCTGTACGGTTGTTACCGATAAGAGCAAACAGATTTTTCTTTCTGAGGAAGATATTCAGGAAGCACTCAAATATATTATGGATAAAAACGGTTATACGAATGTAGATGAAATCAAGGCCGTGCTTGTAAATCAGACGGTCTAGGAGAAAACAATGGGATTAATCGAATTATTTGTTTTGGCTGTAGGTCTGTCTATGGATGCGTTCGCAGTATCGATATGTAAAGGGCTTGCAACAAAAGAAGTATCCGTAAAGCAAATGTGTCTTGCAGGACTTTGGTTTGGAGGCTTTCAGGCGCTTATGCCGCTTATCGGCTATTTGCTTGGTTCTGCTTTTGCAAAGGCAATCACGTCCTTTGACCATTGGATTGCATTTGCATTGCTTGCATTTATTGGAGGTAATATGATAAAGGAAGCCTTCTCAAAAGAGGAGGATGAGGAAGTGAACGATTCCTTTGGCGTGAAGACGATGTTCATCATGGCAATCGCAACAAGTATTGATGCACTTGCTGTCGGGGTTACGTTTGCTTTTCTGAGCGTACAGATTGTACCGGCGGTTTCTTTTATCGGTATCATAACGTTTTTGTTTTCCTTTGTAGGTGTAAAACTCGGTAATTTGTTTGGAGCAAAGTACGAAAAAAAGGCACAGCTTGCAGGTGGTATTATTTTGATATTAATTGGTGTAAAGCTTTTGCTTGAGCACCTTGGTGTATTTTAAGAGGTGAATATGAGTCAGACGAATATTGAAAAACACTGGTGGCACAACAAGATTGCCTACGAAATCTATCCAAAAAGCTTTAAAGATTCAAATGGTGACGGCATCGGTGATTTGCCGGGCATTATCAGTAAGCTTGATTACCTGAAGGAGCTTGGAATTGACATCCTCTGGATTTGCCCGATTTACGAATCACCACTTGTTGATCAGGGCTATGATATCGCAGATTATTACAAAATCATGGATTGTTTTGGTTCGATGGAGGATTTTATGACTCTTCTTTCCGAGGCAAAAAAACGTGATATGTATATTATTATGGATCTTGTTGTAAATCACTGTTCCGATAAGCATACATGGTTTACAAAGGCGTTAGAAGATCCGACAGGTGAATACGGAAAGAGATTTTATTTTGAGCGAGGAAGAGACGGCAGGGAGCCAAGCAATTATCGCTCTTATTTTGGTGGAAATATGTGGGAACGTGTTCCGGGACATGATGACCTTTACTATTATCATTCCTTTGCAAAGGAACAGCCGGATCTTAATTGGAATAATCCCGTTGTCGTACAGGCAGTGTATGATATGGTGAACTGGTGGCTCGAAAAGGGCGTTGCGGGATTTCGTATTGATGCAATTATTAACATCAAAAAGGACACAAGCTTCCCATCGTATGAGCCGGACGGACCGGATGGACTTTGCGAAACAGAAAAAATCGTTTCAAATGCGCTTGCATGCAGGGATAACGAATCCATCGGTACAATGCTTGCAAAGCTTCGTGCAAATACATTTGCAAAATACGATGCTTTTACTGTTGGGGAAGTGTTCAATATGGAGGATGGTGTTCTGGAAGAGTTCATTGGGAAGAATGGACATTTTTCTAGCATTTTTGATTTTTCCCTTCATCTTCTTACAAACTGTGAGCATGGTTGGTTTGCATCGCACAGGATTACGTTTGAGGAATTAAAACAGACAATCATTCAGTCGCAATTACAAACACAGGATGTCGGTTTTATGGCAAATATCATCGAGAATCACGATGAACCGAGAGGGTTAAACATTTTCCTTCCGGAGTGGATTGATCGTGAAGCGGGCTGTAAGCTGCTTGGAACAATTATGGTTATGCAGCATGGAATTCCGTTCCTTTATCAGGGACAGGAAATCGGTATGACAAATATAAAGCTGGATGATATAAATGCGTACAACGATATAAACACAATTGATCAGTACCATCAGGCAATTGAGCGAGGCTTTTCCAAGGAGGATGCTCTTGCACTGTGCAATTTATACAGTCGTGATAATGCCCGGACTCCGATGCAGTGGAGTGATGAGACAGAGGGTGGTTTTACTACGGGAACACCTTGGTTTCCGGTGAATCCAAACTACAGACAAATTAATGTTGCAAAGCAAATGGATGATCCGACATCCATTCTTTCGTTCTATCGTGCACTTCTTGCCCTTCGTAAGAATAAGATATACGAAAATGTTTTCGTTTACGGAAGGTTTGAACCTGCATATGAGGAAATAAAGGATGTATTTGCCTTTTATCGTCGTGCAGAGGAAGGCTATGCGCTCATTGTCTCAAACTGGGGCAAGGAAAATATCACAATCGAGCTTTCGGACGAGGATACAAGACTATGGTGTATGCTTGATAATATGGCAGAGGATTACAAGCTCGGCACAGCACTTCGTGCTTCTATGGCACAAAAGGAAGCCCAAAAGTCGATTACATTAAAACCGGGACAGGTAAGAGTGTATGGATAAGAGCGAAACAAAAATGATTTCAAAGGGCGACATTTATTTGATTGTCGTAATTTTGTTTCTTGTAATCTCGGCCCTTTTGTGGAGATATTTTACGGCTGACGAGGGTGCGAAAGCGGTTGTAACAATAGACGGTACCGTAAAAGAAGAACTGAAGCTTGTGCAGGATGCTGAGGTAAAGATAGTTACTGCAGAGGGATATAACATCATTAAGGTTCAGGATGGCAAGGCTTACGTGGCAGAGGCGGATTGCCGGGATCATATTTGCGTCAGCCATCAGCCAATTTCTGTTGAGGGCGAGACAATCGTTTGTCTGCCGCATAAGCTTGTTGTGGAGGTAAAAGAGTAGTGTCAAAGAATAAGCAGTCAAATCATTCGAATCATAATCGTATGACTGCGCTTTGCGGCGTTTTGATTGCGCTTGCTCTGGTGCTTTCTTATCTGGAATCTCTTGTTCCTATGAATTTTGCTGTTCCGGGAATCAAGCTTGGACTTGCAAATCTTGTAACAATTATCGCATTAATCCGACTTGGTATCGGATATGCGGTAATCATTAGTGTCGGACGTATCGTTTTGTCCGGCATTTTATTTGGAAATCCCCTTGTGATTGTATACAGTCTTGCCGGCGCATTTCTTAGTATGGGGATTATGTGGCTTGTCCGTAAGCTGCACTTTTTTACGGTGACAGGAGTCAGTATTTGTGGTGCGATTGCACACAATGCAGGTCAGCTTATCGTCGCTGCGATTGCCATGGAAAACGCAAGTGTTCTGTATTATATGGTTGTGCTTTCTGTGACCGGTTTGGCGGCAGGTCTTGCAATTGGATTACTTGCATCTTATCTCTTAAAAAATATTCGATTTTAAACAATTTCCCAATTTCAAAACAACAAAAGAAAGACTGTGAAATTCATGTGTTTTCCTCGACTTTTAATTGATAAAAAACACAAGATGTATTATAATTTAATTATATTTTTCAAAATAGTGGGGTTAAGAACATGAAATTTACATTTAAAGGAGGCATCCATCCTTATGAGGGCAAGGAACTCACGGAGGAAAAGGATGTAATTGATTACCTGCCACAAGGTGATATGGTTTATCCCCTGAGTCAGCATATTGGGGCACCGGCCAAACCAATTGTCAAAAAAGGCGATCGGGTATTAGCCGGACAACTTATTGCTGAAGCTGCAGGTTTTGTATCTGCAAATATTCACGCGTCCGTTTCCGGAACGGTTAAGACGATTGAACCACGTCTTACATCTTCAGGTTCAAAGGTCAATTCCATCATTATCGAAAATGACAAACAATATGAAACACTGGCATATACACCAAATGACAAGCCGCTTGATGAACTTACAAGGGAGGAAGTCATCGATGCGATTCAAAAAGCCGGTATAGTTGGCATGGGTGGTGCCGGTTTCCCGACACATGTTAAGCTTTCACCTAAGAATCTTGACGATATCGATTTTATTATTGTGAATGCTTCCGAATGTGAACCATACCTTACGTCTGATTATCGAAGAATTATCGATGATTCTGATAAGGTCATTGAAGGCTTGCGTATTGTGCTCGCGATTTTTCCGAATGCACAAGGTATTATTGCTGTTGAGGACAATAAGCCGAAGGCGATTAAGCTGCTTCAGGATAAGCTCGCCGGTGATGCGCGCATTCGCGTGAATGCTATGCCTACAAAGTACCCGGAAGGTGCAGAACGTCAGCTTATTTTTGCGAACACAGGTCGTTATATCAATTCGAGCATGCTTCCTGCGGATGCAGGTTGTATCGTACATAATGTAGATACTGTTTATGCAATTTGTGAGGCTGTTCGTGAAGGTAAGCCTCTTACGGAACGTCTTGTGACAGTTTCCGGAGATGCAATTAAGAATCCTTGCAATATTCGTATGAAGATTGGTACGAATTATCAGGAATTGATTGACTGTGCAGAAGGCTTTTCGAAGGATCCTGCGAAGCTTGTTGCAGGAGGACCTATGATGGGTAAGGCGATTTATACAACTGATATTCCTGCCACAAAGTCTTCTTCAGCGATTCTGGCACTATCGGAGGATGCAGTTGCTGAAATGGAGCCAAGTGCATGTATTCGTTGCGGTAGATGTATAGAAGTATGTCCGGGGCGCGTAATGCCAAATAAGCTTGCTACACTTGCAGCGCGCAATGACATTGATGCATTTGTTAAAAACAATGGTATGGAATGCTGCGAATGTGGTTGTTGTTCTTATGTATGTCCGGCCAGAAGACATTTGACACAGATGATTGCCGGTACACGTAAGCTTGTACTTGCGAACAAAAAGAAATAGGAGGTAGAAGACGATGGCAGAATTGAACTTAAAGATATCTTCATCTCCTCATGTGAGAAGTAAAGATACTACATCGGATATCATGTTCGATGTCATGGTAGCGCTTATGCCGGCGCTTGGATTTGGATTGTATTTACATGGCTGGTATGTATTATTACTTACAGCCGTTTGTATGTTAACTTGTGTAGGAGTGGAAGCACTTTTCCAAAAAGGAATGCACAGGAAGGTCACAGTAAATGATTATTCTGCGGCGCTTACAGGTCTTTTGCTTGCACTTAATTTACCGCCGAAATTGCCGGTATGGATGGCAGTACTTGGCTCTGCATTTGCGATTATCGTAGTCAAGCAGCTGTTCGGCGGATTAGGACAGAATTTCATGAACCCGGCACTTGGCGCGAGATGTTTCCTGTTACTTTCATTTTCAAAGTACATGACATCCTTTGTCTATGATGGTGTATCTACAGCAACACCGCTTGCGATTTTAAAGAATGGTGGTTCTGTATCCATACGTGATATGTTCTTTGGATATACAGCCGGAACAATCGGCGAGACATCAACCATTGCATTGCTTGTCGGTGCGGCGTATTTGCTGATTCGTCGTGTAATCAGTCCAAAGATTCCACTCATTTACATTGGTACTTTTGCTGCATGCATCGCTATCTACGCATTGACGAAGAATTATGATGTTGCAGAGTACACAGCCGCACATATTTGTGGCGGCGGATTGATGCTTGGTGCATGGTTTATGGCAACTGATTATGTTACTTCTCCGATTACACCGGTCGGTAAGATTATTTATGCTATTATTTTAGGTTTACTTACTTTTGTACTTCGTATTTTTGGCGGCAGTGCAGAAGGCGTATCCTTTGCAATTATTATTTCAAATCTTCTTGTTCCTTTAATTGAGAGAGTGACTGTACCAAAAGCATTTGGTGCAGACGCAAAGGCAAAAGGTGCCGAAGATAAGAAGGAAATAAAGCAGGAGAAAGAAGAAACAACTGCAGAGCCTGAGGAGGTTGACAAAACAGCAAAGACACCGACGGATTTCAAGGGCGTTATGCGTGCAGTGATTGCAATATGTCTGATTACTCTTTTTATGGGTGCAGCACTCGGTACGGTTTACAATATAACAAAGGAACCGATTGAAAAGACCGAACAGCAGGCAAAGGAAGAGGCTTACCGGAAAGTATATCCGCTTGCATATGAAATTGTCCCTTATTCTGAGGTGTATGATGATGTAGATGATGCGGCAGTTTTAGAAGCACTAAATGAGAAGATTCATGACGCAGGATATACAAGTGTTACGATCGATGAAGTCATGGTTGCGTTAAGTGATTACAGAGCAGGATACGTATTCCTTGTTACAACAAGTGCCGGTTACGGTGGTGACATTCAGTTTGCGTTAGGTATTACCTACAAAAAGGAAGTTACAGGTTTAACCTTCCTCAAGATTTCAGAGACAGCCGGTCTCGGTATGGAAGTTACAAAACCGGAATTTGTAGATCAGTTCATTGGAAGATTGGTATCAGAGTTTGAACTTCATAAGGGTGATGCGTCAGAGTTTTACCAGGTTGATGCTGTTTCCGGTGCAACAATTACTTCGACGGCCGTTGTTGATGCAATCAATGCTGTATTAATTTGTGTAAAGGGGGAGTACTAAGATGGGTAAAATAGTGGAACGTTTACACAATGGTATTATCAAAGAGAATCCTACCTTTGTACAGATGCTCGGTATGTGTCCGACTCTGGCGGTAACAACATCGGCGATTAACGGCTTAGGCATGGGACTTACAACGATGGTTATTCTAACGATGAGTAACCTTATGATTGCACTGCTTCGGAAGTGCATTCCTGACAAAGTCCGTATTCCTGCATTTATCGTAATTATTGCTTCGTTTGTTACGATCGTGCAATTCTTATTGCAGGCATATGTTCCAAGCTTGAATTCGAGTCTTGGTTTGTTTATTCCGCTTATTGTTGTGAATTGTATTATTTTAGGACGTGCTGAGGCATATGCATCTAAAAATCCGGTTATTCCTTCCGTTTTTGATGGAATCGGCATGGGCCTTGGATTTACGGTTGGTCTTACGACAATCGGTATTATTCGTGAAGTGATTGGTGCGGGAAGCATTTTTGGATATGCATTTCTTGATAAGCTTAACGATTTCATAAACAATAATGCAGGTGATAAAATAAAGGATTTCATGGATGCACAGGGCTTGTTCAAGCCGGTAGGAATTATTATTTAGGCACCCGGCGCATTTCTGGTACTCG
>CALYVE010000026.1 GCA_945492935.1 uncultured Lachnospiraceae bacterium | reverse complement strand
ACCATTTGAACGCAAGTCCGTCAAGAAAACCACTTTTGGGCTTTTACGACGAATCAGACCCGGAGGCGAGCGACTGGACGATAAAATTCATGGTAGAACACGGTGTTGACGTGCGTACCTCGATATGGTACAGAGATGGCGGAATTAATGCACCAATCGGCTTCGAGGCGGCAGGTATCGAAGCAGGAGTAAAATATCAAAACAGAAAAGACATGGCAATCATTTATTCGGAACAGCCATGTGTTGTTGCGGGCACATTTACATCAAATGTCGTAAAGGCGGCACCGGTAAAATGGGACATGAATATCGTTGAAAATTCGAATTATGCACAAGCTGTAATCGTAAATACAGGTATCGCAAATGCAGGTACCGGAAAAGAGGGTATGGAATATTGCCAGAAGACAGCAGAGGCTGCATCGAAGGCTCTTGCCATTCCGGTCGATTCTGTACTTGTTGGTTCAACGGGTGTTATCGGCGCACAGCTTCCGATTGACAGAATTATTGCCGGCATTGATCAGTTGGCTATTTCAAAGTCAAAAGACAAAGCTTCCGGCACAGATGCATCGAAGGCGATTATGACTACAGATACAGTCAATAAGGAACTTGCTGTTACAATTGAAATTGGCGGCAAGACGGTAACACTTGGTGCGATGTCAAAGGGTTCCGGTATGATTCATCCAAATATGTGCACAATGCTTGGCTATGTAACAACGGATGCGAAGATTAGCAAGGCTGTGCTCACAAAGATATTAAAAGAAGATGTTGTAGATACGTACAATATGATTTCCGTTGATGGGGATACATCTACAAATGATACTCTGCTTGTGCTTGCAAATGGTATGGCAGGCAATGAAGAAATCGTAGAAGGTACACAGGCCTACGAAGATTTTAAGGAAGCACTTCATTTTATCAATGAGACACAGGCGAAGCGTCTTGCAGGTGACGGTGAAGGTGCCTGTGCATTAATCGAATGTAAAGTTATCAATGCGGATACGAAGGAGAATGCAAGAACACTTGCAAAATCCGTTATCTGTTCTTCTCTTACGAAGGCCGCTGTTTACGGACATGATGCAAACTGGGGAAGAATTCTTTGCGCACTCGGCTATTCCGGTGCTAAGTTTGATCCGGAGAATATGGAGCTTTACTATCAGGGAGCAACAAACTCCATGCTTATTTATAAGGATGGTATGGGAACAGATTATTCAGAGGAAGAGGCGACAGTGATTCTTTCAGAGCCAGAGGTTCGCATTATCGCTGATATGAAGATGGGAGATCAGACAGCAACAGCATGGGGCTGCGACTTGACGTATGATTACATTAAGATTAACGCAGATTACCGTTCATAATAGAAGGAAGATGATAGAAATGGAAAGGAAAACAAAAATGAAAAATAACGAATCAATCGAGATGATCATTGCAAAGGCACAGACGCTTTCTGAGGCTCTGCCATATATTCAGAAATTCAACGGCAAAAAGGTCGTTGTTAAGTACGGTGGAAGTGCTATGGTTGACGAGAATCTGAAATATAATGTTATTCGTGATGTAGCCTTGTTAAAGCTTGTAGGTATGAAACCAATTATCGTGCATGGCGGTGGTAAGGAAATTAGTGCATGGCTGAAAAAGATTGGCAAGGAATCAGAGTTTGTCAACGGACTTCGTGTGACAGATGAAGAAACTTTAGATGTTGCAGAGATGGTTCTTTCCAAGGTAAATAAAAGTCTTGTATCCCTTATGACGAAGCTTGGACTTAAAGCGGTTGGTATTAGTGGTAAGGATGCCGGTTTGTTGCAGGTTAAGAAAAAATTATCCGACGGAAAGGATATTGGATATGTTGGCGAAGTTACATCCGCAGATGCAACAATTCTTGACACCTTGCTTGATAACGACTTTATTCCGGTTATTGCACCAATCGGTTTAGGCGAGGAAGACAATCATGGATACAACATCAATGCCGATGATGCGGCATGTGCAGTCGCTACAGCGGTTAAGGCAGAGAAGCTTGTATTCCTGACAGATATTGAAGGTGTGTTTGTGGATCCTACGGATAAGTCGACACTGATTTCGGAGATGGATATTCATGAGGCACAGGAATTCATTGATAACGGTGTTGTCGGTGGCGGAATGCTTCCAAAACTCTCAAACTGCATTGAAGCATTGAAGAATGGTGTATCACGTGTACATATGCTTGATGGTCGTATGGAGCATTGTTTGCTTCTTGAGTTCTTTACAGAAAAGGGTATCGGAACAGCGATTCTGAAGGAGCCATTATTCTAATTTGATCGTTCGTATAATTTATTCGAATTTGCAAATAATACCTCTATGAAATAAGTTGCTCGAAAGGCAATAAAATTCTTGGAGGTATTTTTATATGTGGGGATGGATAATCGCTATCGTTTCCGGTGCATTAATGAGCATACAGGGAGTATTTAACACGGGAGTTACGAAACAGACGTCTACATGGCTTGCCTCGGCATGGGTTGCTATCTCAGGTTTTGTTGTGGCATTCTTTTTGTGGCTCGTATTTGAAAGAAATGATGCATCCATTATGTCTCTTGCAAGAGTAGACCATAAATATATGCTCCTGGGCGGCGTGATAGGTGCTTTTATTACGTGGACCGTCATAAAAAGTATGGCGTCACTCGGACCGGCAAAAGCAGTACTTATCATTGTGATTGCTCAGCTTTTGGTAGCATATTTAATCGAATTGTTTGGTTTGTTCGGCGTAGAAAAAACAAAATTTGAATGGATGAAGCTTATTGGCTTGCTTCTTTCGATTGCCGGATTTGTTCTTTTCAAGTGGGAAAAAAAATAATATAGACTTGTATTTCAGAAAGAAAATTAGTAATATATCTATATGTATGTAATGCAATATGGGATACTGTATCATCATTATGAAAGGAGTATTTCATATGCATATAATTCAATATAGACTTGTGATTGTTGTTTTGATTTGTGGTTTCCTATTGTTGATTAACGGATGTGGAAAGAATCCTGTTACATTCGTATCGGACGACATGGATTCTACGGAGGAAGCTGCGGGTGCGGATGATAACACGGCAACGGATGTGGGCATACAGGAAGCGTCCGGAGGGATTTTGGCGGATGAACAAGCCGATTCCTCCACCGAACAGATTCCCGTATATGTATGTGGTGCAGTAAACAATCCGGGTGTTTATTATTTGCCTGTAGGAAGTCTTAAGCAGGATGCACTTTTGATGGCGGGTGGATTTACCGAGGATGCCTGTTTGGAATATGTCAATCTGGCAGAAACCATTTCTGAGGGAGAACAAATTTATTTTCCGACACTATCAGAGATTGAGAGCATGTCTCCGATATATACCATGACGGGAGATTCTGCAGAGGATGACAGAGTGCATATTAACGTTGCCACAAAAGAACAGCTTATGACACTTCCGGGCATCGGAGAAAGCAAGGCAGATGCGATTATTTCGTATCGCAATGAGCATGGTCCGTTTGCTTCGCCGGAGGATTTGCTTAATGTGTCAGGAATAAAAGACGGAGTCTACCAAAGAATAAAAGATTATATCGTTGTGGATTGAGGTGTGATCATGAAAAAGGTCTTAGTTGTCGATGATGAAAAATCGATCGTTAAAGGTATTAAATTTAGTTTGGAGCAGGATGACATGCAGGTAGATGTTGCTTATGATGGGGAGGAAGCCCTCGCCAAAGCGAAGCAAAATACATATGACATGATCTTACTTGATATTATGTTGCCGGGATTTACCGGCCTTGAGGTTTGTCAGATGATTCGTGAGTTTTCGGACGTACCAATTATTATGCTTACAGCCAAGGGTGAGGATATGGACAAGATTTTGGGCCTTGAGTATGGTGCGGATGACTATATTACAAAGCCGTTTAATATCTTGGAGGTTAAGGCGAGAATCAAAGCAATTCTTCGTCGTAATACAAAGTCCGGCAAGGAAAAGACCGAGACAACGATGATTGAGAAGCGTGGCCTGAAGATTGATTATGATAGTCGTAGAGTATACATAGAGGACAAGGAGGTAAACCTTACAGCGAAGGAGTTTGACCTTGTTTATCTGCTTGTGACAAATCCGAACAAAGTATACTCAAGAGAACAGTTACTCAAGACAATTTGGGGAGCATCCTACCCGGGTGATGCACGAACGGTAGATGTTCATGTGCGTCGTCTTCGTGAGAAGGTCGAGAAGACGCCGGCAGATCCAAAGTATATCCACACAAAGTGGGGAGTTGGATATTATTTCCACGAATAAGCTTCCAATAACCGATGCTTAATTGTATCATCAGCAAAAGAAATCTCTACGCTATTGCGATATAGTGTGGAGATTTCTTTTTCCATAATTTCAAGACTGTCACAAACAAGCATAAGCTCCTTTGTCATTGTTGTGTTGCTAACGGTTCGATTATCTGTATTTACGGTTGCAAGTAATCCATAGTCAAGAAATGCACGAAGCGGATAGACAGTATCATGCGTTATTGCGTGTGTCTGGTAGTTTGAGGTTGGACAAAGCTCAAGACCTAAACGATTGCTTTTGCATGCTTCCATAAGTGCAGCATCCTTAAAAAGGGCAATTCCATGTCCGACGCGTCGAGCACCAAATTCAAGCGCAAGTCTGACATTTTCTACACTTCCACATTCACCGGAATGAATTGTAAAAGGAATACCAAAGCGTTTTGCTTCTTTGAATAAGTCTGCGAACTGTATGTTTGCAAACAGATTTTCATCGCCTGCCAAATCAAGAGCACAGATACCGTAGTTTACATAATCTGCCATTGCGTGTAGCATAGCCATATTCGTTTCGATTGGTAAATGACGCATTGCACAAGCGATGATGTTACTCTCTATTCCGTAACGAACACGTCCTAACTTACAGCCTTTGATCGCGGATTCAAAAATATCACGATATGAGAGATTGGCGTTCAGACTGAAGGTTGGTGCAAAACGAAGCTCAACATAAACGATATTTTCGTTCGCGCATGCTTCCAGAATATTTAATATACCATCTGTGATTGCATCGGCGGTCTGAAGACATTTAATTGGAAGATCAAAGCATTTTAAGTATTCGGTCAGACTTTGACAGTCTTCGGGTGCACGGAGGCATTGCGCTACGACGTCAGGGTGGTCCTTAAGATGCAGGGTTTCCTTTACAAAGAAAGGCGATAAAGAACCGTCGATATGACAATGTAAATCGATTTTCGGTAAATTTGAGATTGCAGAATAATCCATAGGCTTGCCCTCCGTTTCGAAATCAATACTTGTAAAAACAGTATAACACATCTTTAGAATCTAGGTATAGCTTTATAATCCTGACATGCGATATTTGATATTTGACATGTGATATTTGATATGTGATATTGAAGCGAAAGATTGGGTGTGGTATGATATATAGGCTAAAAACAGAATGGAGATATTGATTTGAAAGAAAAGAAAATCAAAACTAAAAATGGATTTCGAATCAGCTTGCGTTCTTACGTTACGGTTGTGTATATTGTTACGATTGTAATTGTCTTGTTTTTGTATGCATTTATTACGAGCAAATTGCAATATAAGCATTATGTTGAAGCACTTCAGAAGAACATTCATGCGGAGTGCAGAACGATTGCGGAGCGTTTGAAACAAACCGGAATTCATTCGAATTACGGTGCAAATGTACGCGCCGGACTTGATGATATGGCACTGCACTACAAAGGGCGTGTCATGATTATTGATGAGAATTATCAGATTGTTTGCGATACAGAATATGCAAACGAAAACGCATACATTATTCAGGAAGATGTGATTTCTGTCATGACAGGCAGCAAATCAGAGGTTGTTGTGACGGAGGATGGATATTACTATGAATACTATCCCATTGGTGATAGCGCGGTGTATGGTGTCATTATTGTCCAGGCATCGTTACAGGATATGCGTTCGGTTACAACGTTTTGGTCATGGGATAACATACTCGTTTGTGCCCTTTTGATTTTGTTCTGTGGTGTGCATGCTTATTTCTTCGGAAAAGGAAGTGTGCGCGGCATCAATCAGGTGAATAAGCGAATGGAATTTGCAAAAGACGGTCACTTGAATGACAAAATACCGGTTCGCGGATTTCAGGAGGTTCGTGCAATTACGGAGAATTATAACGAGACGATAACACGATTGATGGTGCTTGACTCTACAAGACAGGAATTTGTTTCCAATGTCTCACATGAGTTAAAAACACCGATTACTTCCATGAAGGTGCTTGCGGATTCCCTTGTCCAAAATGAGGAGGCTGATCTTCCGATGTACAAGGAATTTATGAAAGACATCGTTGAAGAAATTGATCGAGAAAGCCAGATTATTACAGACCTTCTGACACTTGTAAAGATGGACAAAAAGACCGCCGAAATGAACATAACAGAAGTTGATATAGATGCACTTCTCGAGATAATAATAAAGCGTGTGACGCCGATTGCTGCAAGCCGTAGCATCACAATTTCTTATGAGAAATATCGTGATGTCCTTGCTGAGGTTGACGAGGTAAAGCTGTCTCTCGCCCTCACAAATATTATCGAAAATGCGGTGAAGTACAATATTGACAATGGCTGGGTTAAGATAACCTTGAATGCTGACCACAAAAATTTCCACATCAAGGTTGCAGATTCCGGCGTAGGTATTCCTGAGGACTGCAAGGACCAGGTTTTTGAACGATTTTATCGTGTGGATAAGGCCCGCAGCCGTGATACAGGTGGTACAGGACTTGGACTTGCCATCACAAAAAATGTTATTCTTATGCATCGTGGTACAATCAAGCTTTATAGTGAGTATGGTGAAGGAACAACCTTTACAATTAAGATTCCTTTGAAGCAAGATGACGAGGGGCAGTTATAATTCGGATTTGGTAGTCAAAAACCTTTGTTGATACAGCCGAAGGAAAACTGTTTATTTGCAGGTATATATGGAGAAAATGACATGAAAAAATATTTCATGATTTCTATTTTTTGCATCCTTATAATGCTCTGTGCATGTGGCAAAAAGACGGAGCAGATTGCAATAATAGAAACACCAAATGACAACCAAATAACAATTTATCGTCCGGGCCCAAATGGGATTATTGCAGATGATGAACTGTATCAGGTGAAACAACCGGATTCACTTTCAGCAGCAGTCGAGGAGACTATGGCAGCATTTACGGCAGTTCCATATGGATCCGAATATGATTCTGTAGTATACCACACCTATATGTTAGATGTAGACAATAATCTTTCCCTTGACTTCTTTGCGAAGCAGATTCCGGATACAAAGACGAGCCTCCTTGCAAATGGAGCCTTATGCCAGACACTGTTTCAGCTTTCTGACCTGCAGAACATTACGATTCGTATTTTGGCCGAAAATGAAGAAGTGATTATGGAGAATACATTTACACGTGATTCCTTTTATTTTTATGGGAATGAGGATGAACATGTTAATATTCGTCAGCTTACGATTTATTATCCAAACAAGGAAGGAAACGCACTGGCACGTGGAACTGTGAAGGTGCGACAGGAGAAGGATAAAACGATTGAGGAGCAGATTGTGAGTGTTCTTGCTTCACGCGGTGTTATTCCTTCGAATACGACAGTGAATACAATTTATTGCTCTAGCGGCGTATGCTATATCGACTTTGGAAAAACATTTATGGAAGGCTTTCCGTCGACAGAGGGCAAATTGATCATTTATTCACTTGTCAATTCTATCACAGAAATCAATGGTATTGACGCACTCTACATTCTGGTGAATGGGGAACCAATTTCTAATTATCATGGCTTTGATGATATGAACAAAGCACTTTCTTTCGACGGGACAATCGTCAAATAATTCAAGATTGGAGACAAAATGAAAAGACCGGTGTTCTGGGCAGTTGTCATGTTTGCACTTGGAGAGGTGGCAGGACTATTTGTTCGAACATGGAAGCAATTAGGCATAGCAGTCGCTATGCTTCTTTGCGTTGCAGGAATCTGCCTTATGCTCGGGCGAAAGCTTCAAGTTAAATGCAGGTGTTTTTTGCGTGTCGGTGTTTTGACATTTTTCTATGCCGGCATTTTGACATTTTTGCTGCCGGTGGGGTGTTTGTTTAGTGCATTTCGAAGTGGAAATTATCATTATTATTCGTACGCGCAGAAGCAGAAGGCCTCATTCGGATGTGATTTATCTTATATGATGCCGGAATTGCCGGAGAAAACACAAGTGACAGTTTACGGAAAGGTCAAAAATATATCAGTATCTTCTGATATGACAGTTTTGACGGTGAAGGTTTTGGAATGTAGCCTGACGGCGGAAGTGGCAGAAACAAAATCGCTTGGACCATATGTTACTGTGAATATAACGGAAAAAACGGAAACAGCAAGAATGCAAGGTGGGGCATGTGTGTCGGAAACATCAGGAATGCAAGGTGGGGCAGATGTGTCGGAACCAGCAGGAATGCAAGGTGAGGCAGATGTGTCGGAAACAGCAGGAATGCAAGGTGAGGCATGTGTGCAGAATACATATAAAATTGGTGATTGTATTATTGTGACAGGCACCATTTCATTGATCGAAGCTGCTGAAAATCCGGGACAATTTGACATGCAAAAATATTATTTGTCAAGAAGAATCCGTTACAAGATATATGCGGAAAAGTTACAGATTGCTCAAAGAAATTATAGTATGAGGCAACAGCTTATGGATGCTCGTGCATATTTAAAATCTTATCTTCACAGTTATGCAGATGAGGAAACAGCAGCATTTTATTGCGGCATTTTGCTTGGTGACAAATCAGAACTATCAAAGAATACAAGACGATTGTTTGAATGTGCAGGTATATCGCATATTCTGGCAATTTCAGCGCTTCATATTTCTCTTATTGCAATGACATGGTACAAATTATTACGGCGGTGTGGAATACATTTTATAATCGCTTGTCCATGCGCAGGGGTACTTGTGTTTTTGTATGGTACACTTACAGGATGGTCTTTTTCAGCTGTTCGCGCGGCGATTATGCTTGGACTTGTTTTCCTCGGAGAATTGCTTGGACGAAAGGTTGACTTGCTCACAAGCGCATCGATTGCGTTGCTTGCCATGAGCATAACAAACCCATATTTGCTGCTTGACAGTGGCGTTTGTCTTGGCTTCTTTGCGGTTGTTGGCATTGCAATCGGTCAGGTGTATAACCGTGCGTTTATGAAATATTATAAGCAGAAATACCGCGGCGGACCGCAGAATTCTTGTGGAAATTCGATAATAAAAAGTCTCAGGCAGGGATTATTCTTAAAATTCATTCAGGCGCTGATTACAGGCACCTTCTTGTTTATATTTACCGCACCTATCGTGGCGCGTGTCTATTATTCAGTCAGTACATATTCCATTTTGATTAATTTATTCGTTGTACCGTTTATGACAATTATTGTGATTTTGGGACTTTTAGGGTTGTTGTTTGCGTGCCTTCACGTTCCGTTTGCGGGTGTCTTATTACAAATGGGTGGACGATGTCTAACCCTGATTCAAGCTATTTGCAGATTCGTAATTCAGCTGCCAATCGCATCAATACAAACCGGAAAAATAACAATTCCGGAAATCGTTATTTATTTTGTTTTTGTTGCAGGTTTGCTTGGCGTGTTATCGAAATCTTTTCGGGAAATGGTTTGCAAAAGCATTCATAAGCTTACTTACAAATGGCTCAGCAGGCAAAACTATCGTCGGTTGTTGTTTGTTTTTTGCATCTTTTATTTTGTATTTTCCGGAAGCACCTTGATCTTTATTCGCAAAGGTATGCTAAAAGAAGAAATTGTCTTTTTGGCGGTTGGGCAGGGAGATGGCATTTTAATCAGAACGGACGGCGGATGCAATATTGTCGTGGATGGCGGTTCTTCATCTATAGACAAGCTTGGCGAAAACATTTTGATGCCGGCAATCAAAGCGAAGTCAATGCACCATATAAATTATTGGTTTATCAGTCATGCGGACAAGGATCATATAAGCGGTCTTGAAGCTATACTGGAAGCTGGTGAATTATCGCAGATTGACATTGATTATATTGTTGTTGCGAAGGCCGCGATTCAGGATGAAAACATGCAGATGCTTCTGTCGAAGGCCACGGATCGAAACATCGAAATTCTCTATATGGAACAAGGAAACAAGCTTGTTGGCACATCTGATTTCGAAATTACATGTGTGGGTCCCGCAAAGACGAAGCTATCGGATTCCGGAGAAAATTACGGAAGTATTTCCGGAAGAGATGTCATTGCAGATGATAAGGCTGTTGGAAAGACTGTTGGAAAGACTGAGGAAAAGACTGAGGAAAAGACTGTTGGAAAGACTGTGGGAAGGACTGAGGAAAAGACTGAGGAAAAGACTGAGAAAAAGACTGTTGGAAAGACTGTTGGAAAGACTGTTGGAAAGACTGTGGAAAAGACTGAGGAAAAGACTGAGAAAAAGACTGTGGGAAAGACTGAGGAAAAGACTGTTGGAAAGACTGTTGGAAGGACTGTTGGAAAGACTGTGGGAAAGACTGAGGGAAAGACTGAGGAAAAGACTGTTGGAAAGACTGTTGGAAGGAATGATAATTCGCTTTGTTTTACATATGAATCAAAAAATTTATTTGCACTTTTTACAGGGGACGCAGGCACTGAAGAAATGATACAGATAGCTGAAGCTTTGCGAGATAAATTCATGCAAAACAGACAGAAACAAACAATATTAAAAGTCCCACATCATGGATCAAAATATTCGTATGTGGAAGACTTATATTGGCGTTTTGATGTTGCTGTTATTTCGTGCGGGCGTAATAACTTCTATGGGCATCCGCATAAGGAAATCTTGGATAGGCTTAATGCGGAGGGAACGTTCATATATAGGACGGATGAGCTCGGCGCAATAATGATACAAGGAAATTAACAACAGGAGGAAATGGGGGAGTGGATGAGGCAGTGGTCGTGGGAATGGAGGAGGTTGATTGGAGAAATATGCCCAAGAAACAAGAGTGGTCGTGACATGGAGAAGGAAAATTCAGAAATATACCCAAGAAACAGAAGCGTCGTGGGTATGGAGAAGGAAAATTCAGAAATATACCCAGAAAGCAAGAGTGGTAGTGGGTATGGAGAAGGAAAATTCAGAAATATGCCCAAGAAACAGAAACGTCGTGGGCATGGAGGAGGAAAATTCAGAAATATGCCCAAGAAGCAAGAGTGGTCGTGGGTATGGAGGAGGAAAATTCAGAAATATACCCAAGAAACAGAAGTGTCGTGGGTATGGAGAAAGAAAATTCAGAAATATACCCAAGAAACAAGAGTGGTCGTGGGCATGGAGAAGGAAAATTCAGAAATATGCCCAAGAAGCAAGAGTGGTCGTGGGTATGGAGAAAGAAAATTCAGAAATATACCCAAGAAACAGAAGCGGTCGTGGGTATGGAGGAGGTGAAATGGAGAATATGCCCAAGAAACAAGAGTGGTCGTGGGTATGGAGAAAGAAAATTCAGAAATATACCCAAGAAACAAGAGTGGTC
>CALYVE010000025.1 GCA_945492935.1 uncultured Lachnospiraceae bacterium | reverse complement strand
TCCCGGCATTCCCATCTGTGGCTTTGGTGCCTGTGGCATCGGTGCCCCCTGTGGTTTTGCTCCCTGCGGTGGCATCGGCATTCCCTGTGGTGGCATCGTTGCTCCCTGTGGCGCCATTCCCATCGGTCTCATGTTATTCATATTATTCATGTTGTTCATAACGCCAACCTTGTTAACCTTGACATCTTTATTTGGCGCCTGTCCTCCGCCAACCATCATATTCATAGGACCATTATCCTTATGAATAAACATTCCGATTTTTTCCATTTCCTGATCAATAAATGCCTTAAATGATGCAGCAGAAAAATCAGGTGCATTAATCTGTGTGATGACTCTTGCAACATAGTTGTCAACGTCTGCTTCATGGAACTTCATGTTCGATATTATTTCACGGAAAAAAGCAGGAATCTCGCTCAATGGCATATTTTCCTGCTTAAGTGGAAACAGTACTGCCTTAACAGTAATGTTTTCTCTATTTACATATATATAGGAAGCATCTTTTACGATATAACCTACAGGGATACCCTTTGTTCCTATTTCAAAAATGGCAGCAAGCCCACCTAAAACGCCAAGAACCTCCGGCTTAGTGAGCACATTTTTCATATACGCATCCAATGTGATATCTTCATGAGCATATGCAGTATAAATGCGTTTTCCATCTACATCCTGATACTGAAACGGAATGATATTTGCCATTTGTGTAGCCTTATCCGACACTCTCTCGTCGTAGACATCTGCAGCACCCAATACATACTTAATCACATCTACGCCATTTTGCTTTTCCATTGTAAAATCAATTTTTTTCATTGCGTACTTCCCCCTATTTAGTGTTCATTCATTATCGAATCTTAAATGTGAATTCCTCGTCTCCCAAACGCACAAGCGACTCATGCGTTAATATCTCTTCTGCTCCGTCTTCTACGAGAACATTGTTTACATATGTATGATTCGTTGATTTGTTATCCCTGATATAGCATACATCATCTCTTTGTGTGATAATTGCATGCACACGGCTGATTGCACCGTTACCATCAACCGTGTAATCAACACCTCTGGACGCCTTACCAATCTTGAATGTCGGTTTATTTAACATGATACGTTCATTCGTGTTCACACGGATTAAGTACGGAACAGCCTTAGGCGCATTTAAAACGCTTGGCTTTGGCGGCTCGGCAATCGTCTTGCTGAGAACCGAATTACTTGTAACCTCACTTTCAGGTGCAACAACAGCCCCTTCGCTGTTTTCCGCTGCCTCTGTCTCTTGTACTGCCTCCTGTGCTGCAGCACTCTCCGCTATCTCTTGTGCTGCCAACTCTTCCTCCTGCTCTGCTGCCACATTCTGAATAATTGCTGCACGATTAACTTTGATTACGTTCTTTTTCTTGATGCTTGCCATCGGTGTGGTTGTATCCGGCGTGATTGCTGAAGGCTGCGTTGTTTTGCCTTCTCCCATAATCTTACGAACGCGCTCTCTTACTAAGTCAACATCTGTTTCCTTCACAGCGACTGCGCCTGCAAACGAACTGCTTGCTGTAGCAGGTTCATTCTTTACCTCCGGCTCCTCTGCAACAGCATTCATTCCTGCCGGCAAAATACTCTCTAACTCACCATCATCTTCGTCAGCTTCCGGTGCCTCTGTGTCATCTTCATCATCACCAATCTCCGGTAATGGTTCTTCTGTAGAATTGCTCATAAAGGTTGAGACAGAATCTTCGCTTGCCGGAGCAACTGTCTCAACGCCAACAACTTCAACACCATCTGCATCAATATCGGCAGTCGCCTCATACAAAATACCGTTCTCGTCCATTAATGCCTCAGTTAAACCGACTAACCCTCTTAACGTGAATGTATCGCCGTTAATATAAGTGAGAAGCTGGCCAACGTAGCCTAAATTTTCGTCGACGTCATATTTCATGTTCGCCAGAAGCTGTCTGATAAATCCTTTAAACTCAACTGCTACACTAGCATCAGACTCAACAGGCAGACAAATAAATTTGATTCTGTAAGTCTCCTTATCTACATACATGAAATTGCGATTAAGCAAAAGGTATGCGAGTGGCACTGCCTGTTCTTTAAGATCAATCATCTCGCTTGCAATATTTTTGATTACATTTAAAATGACCTCACTCCGAACCGAACCGGCAGTCAAATCTGCCAGGGATGTCTCACTTGTAATGTCATATGTTAAATAATCGTAATCATCATCCTCTTCATAAATAACCTTCACCAGCTCTGCCGACTGATTTTCTACAAAATCAAGCGAATCCTCGTCAAGTTCGCAATCATCGCCCATTGTATAAGTCAAATATTTCTCTTCACCAATGTTACGTGCTTTGAAACTAAATGCTCTCATAAGGTCCCTCCTATAAGTGTATATTTTCACGCGTCAATTACTAGTTTGTAGTGTCCTCAACTCCATTTGGTCCACCAATAATCTGTGTATCTACATGTTCTTCATAGGTCTCCGTGAATATATGTGTACCCTCATCTTCATCTGAAACATGATAATAATAATATCCATGTTCTTCCGGATAAAGAACCGCGTTAATGCAAGCGATACCCGGATTGCAAATCGGTCCGACAGGAAGTCCGTCATACAGATAAGTATTATATGGGGAATCAAGTTCCAAATCCGTATAGTACACCTGACTTTGATCAAACTTACCATCCGTCAATGGATAAAGAACCGTCGGACACATCTGAAGCTTCATACCCGAGTTCAAACGGTTATTAATTACTCCGGCAATTGTAGGACGCTCCGTCTCAACCTTTGCCTCACGTTCTATGATGGAAGCTCTTGTCACAACTTCGAATGACGAATAGCCAAGTTCCTCCGCTCTCGCCTTCAAGTCATCCGTGTAATAATTCTCAAATGTCTCTAACATCCACTCAACCAAAGACTCTGCCGTAGTTGTTGTATAGATGTCATATGTCGCCGGGAACAAATATCCCTGTAGCTTGTATTTTACATTTGCTCCGGCCGGAACGTCGGCCAGATAAGGGAAATCTTCCGTTGTTACAGAATTAACCGCATTTAAAAATTCCTGTGCTGTACAAATCTTTAGCTCCTCACATCGTGCAGCTATCATTTCTATGGTGAAGCCTTCCGGAACCGTAAGCTTCGCAATCGGAACCGTCTCATCATATATCGGACACATCGCAGCTATCATCTCAAGCGTATTCATACCTGTATTAAGCGTATAAGTTCCGCTCTGAAGTTTACCTCGATACTCCGAATCCTGCATACGTCTTGTAAATGCACTCTTGTATTTAATCAAGCCATTGTCTTTGAGAATCTGCGCAACCTCTTTTACCGTCGCACCTTCCGGAACAACAATGATTACATCTGTTCCCTGCGTACTTTCCGTTCCCTTATATTCCTCCATGTACTCATCGTAAAACCCTTTACAATACTTGAAAACAATAATGACCAATGTTACAGAAGCAAGCGCTAAAACAATTCCTTTTATCGTGCGCATTGCGTTGTTAAATATATTCAAAACTATTACCTCTTTTTCACATAAGTTTACATAATATCTGTTAAAATTACACACTTGAAGTAATTTTACAATAATGCTATTATATTACCATATTTTTAGAAATAATACAAGAAAGGATGATAAATTTGGCAAATCCAATTGTTACTATGACAATGGTTGGTGGCGACGTTATGAAATTCGAACTTTTTCCTGAAATTGCCCCAAATACAGTCAACAATTTTATTTCCCTTGTTCAGAAGGGTTTTTACGACGGTTTGACTTTTCACCGCATCATTAAAGGCTTTATGATTCAAGGCGGATGTCCGGAGGGAACAGGCACCGGCGGTCCCGGTTATTCAATCAAAGGAGAGTTCTCACAGAACGGTTTCCCAAATGATTTAAAGCACGAACCGGGTGTACTTTCTATGGCACGTTCTATGATGCCAAACTCAGCCGGCTCACAGTTTTTTATTATGCATAAGACAAGCCCTCATTTAGATGGTTCTTATGCGGCTTTTGGAAAGATCACAGAAGGTTTAGATATCGTTGACAAACTTGCAAGTGTTCCGACAGATTTTAGCGACAGACCTTTAGAGGATCAGGTTATCGAATCCGTTACGGTTGACACACAAGGTGTTACATACGCTGAACCTGAGAAATACTAAGGGGAGGGAGCATTTATGAAGACACCATTTGTGACAAAAGAACAAATTGAATCCATCACAAAAACATACAAAACACCTTTTCACATTTACGATGAGAAGGGTATTCGTGAGAACGCAAGAAAGCTTAAGCAAGCCTTCGCCTGGAATCCGGGTTTCAAGGAGTATTTTGCCGTTAAAGCGACTCCAAACCCAACTATCCTTCGTATTCTCAAGGAAGAAGGTTGCGGTTGCGATTGCTCATCATACACAGAATTGTTAATGGCAAAGAGGATTGGTGTAACCGGTTCCGATATTATGTTTTCGTCGAACGACACACCTGCGGAAGAGTTTGTTCTTGCCCGTGAGCTTGGTGCCAACATCAACTTAGACGATTACACACACGTTCAATTTTTGAAGGATACCTGTGGTGTTCCTGAAACAATCTGCTGCCGTTACAATCCGGGCGGAACGTTCTCAATTTCAACAACAATCATGGACAATCCCGGCGATGCAAAGTATGGCATGACAAAGGAGCAGTTGTTCAAGGCATACGTTGAATTAAAGGAGGCAGGTGCAAAGAAATTCGGTTTGCATTCCTTCCTCGCCAGCAACACTGTAACGAACGAATACTATCCGACTCTGGCTAAGCTGTTATTTGAAGTTGCCGTTGAATTAAAAGAGAAAACCGGCATTGCACTCAGCTTCATCAACTTATCCGGTGGTGTCGGTATTCCATATACCCCTGACAAGGAGCCAAATGATATTCTCGTAATCGGTGAAGGCGTTCGCAAAGCATTCGAGGAGGTTCTTGTTCCTGCAGGGCTTGGCGATATTAGCATTTATACAGAGCTCGGTCGTTTTATGCTCGCACCTTACGGACATTTGGTAACAAAAGCAATCCACGAGAAGCATATCCACAAGGAATACATTGGTGTTGACGCATGCGCTGTTAATTTAATGCGTCCTGCCATGTACGGTGCATATCACCACATTACGGTTTTAGGAAAAGAAAACGAACCATGCACATCAACATATGATGTTACCGGTTCGCTTTGTGAAAATAATGACAAATTCGCGATTAATCGTAATTTGCCAAAAATCGATATGGGTGACTATCTTGTTATTCATGATACGGGTGCACATGGTTTCGCAATGGGTTACAACTACAACGGCAAACTGAAGTCTGCTGAGTTGTTACTGTGCGAGGACGGTTCTGTTAAACAGATTCGCCGTGCTGAAACACCGGAAGATTATTTTGCAACGTTAGAAGGTTACTGGGAAGTATAAGTATACATTGTATTTCCATATACACTCAAACTATCTTCGAACTTTTTACGAGCTACTTTTACCTCTCCATCCACTGTTGGATCATAGTATCTTACGTGGGTGGAGTTGTAGCTTATAACGATAACATATTGTCCTTCTTCTATTCGCGCTACAAACGGAATGTCCCGATCCAGGAAGTATAGCGCAGTCGATAAATCAATTCCCGAAATATTGATTCCAACTCCAAATGTATATTTTTCGAATGCATCCTCAAAGCTGTCGCAAGACATAATATCATCATAGTTTGCATCCCGATCCAGATATTTGATACACATGTATGCACATGTAAGCAGACTATCCTCGACACCTTCGCAAGGCTGCTCTGTAATATCTGCAGCAATGGTATTATAGTTATCAGCTGCAATGGAACGATAAACTGTATTTCCGTTTTCATCCACAACGAGGCCGTCCGCGCGCGAAGTTGCCTCCAAAATCGCTCCGGCAGCACCTCTGAATTCGCCTACATAACCACCATTTGTAAACACGTAGTAGCAGTGTCCGGATGGTTTTGTTTTTACTTCCATCTCTGTGTATTTTGCTTCATCCTTAGCCTTTGTCATCTCCTGCTTTACGTTTGACACAATAAACATCATAGACGGATAAATAATGTCCACCTGCTTCAATTCTGTTGAACTATAGTTGTATTTCAGATAAAGCGAATCATCCTCCGATGACTTCTTGTAAGCAATCGAATCACCCTCACATGTCTCGAAGAAATTATTGTTTTTAATCGCGCGATTCAGAAAAATCTTATCTTCCTCCACACGTGCAGACATAACATAAGTGTTAGCCTTGCTATATTCCTTTAACTGTTCCCCATCGGAAGAAATAATCATCAGCTTATAAAGTGGCAAAATGACATGTCCATCCTGTGCAGTATAGATATCCTGTTTATGCGAAATACCATAAATCAAATCATTTCCTACGAAGCCAAGTGCAAGATAACGTTCTGTCTCTGTTCCCTGTAACGTATATTCATCACCGGTTTCAAAGTTATGCACTACGAGCCCTTTGTTGTCTTCTTCATTCGCTTCCATCGGATAAACAACAACCGTACGGTCCTGCGACACAACATATTTATCAGACGAAAAGCCATAAACCATCGTATTTTGTGTCATATTATTTAAATCAACCTTGTAAATGGTTCCATCAAGAAGATAATAGAAAAAACCGGCTTTGTCATAATAAGTAAACCGACCTGTTTCCTGTTTCATTACATCATATGGAGCATCGCATTTTACAAAAAATTTCTCTTGAACCCGGGAATCCTCTGCCGTGAAATAGTACAACGAGATACCATTACAGCCTTCATGCTTACCACGGCACATATAACCATATACAACAAAATAAATGTTACCGTCTTCGTCCATGTTAACGATATTTACGTCCACATCCGTATTCAGGGAACGTTCGTCTGTATACCCGCCCTGTGAAAAACGGAACACACTGACCAATTGTGTTGTATCATAGTTGTAGTACCAGATTTCCCCGCGTTTTGCAAATGCAAGCTTATGATTATCCTCCGAATATACATACTCTGCGGAATTAAAATCAGCAATGCCAAGGCTGATACTGTTGTTATTTTTGTTAAAATAGCTCACATCAAAAATACTTTCCATGTAACGATCAAAGGCAAGCATTTTGGCTGTTTGCTCATATTCGTCATATTCAAGAGTATAATACTCATCGACATTATAATGGTGTCGCGGTCCCTGGTTCTGCGCCTCTGCAACATATTCCATCTCAATAACCGCAAATCCCTTTTCGATTTCGGTAATCTTCGGAACGACAGGTGTGATTACAATTGGTGAAATTCCGCCAAAGGTAATCATTTCATAGGATGACTCCAGTGTAACATGTGAAAGATCATTATTATCCCCTTCGCCGGTTGTTTTCAGACTACGTGACACGATGTTGCCGTTTTGTCCTGTCACATTTTTTACAAATGTCGTGTTGTGATATACTGTCGCATATGCCAATAAATCACTTGCATAATGGCTATCCAAATTAACAACACGCGTATAGTAACGCACCGTTTCCCCGAGACCGTTATTCACAAGAAGGACAAGGACATATTCCCGATTCTTCTTTAAATCCATACGGAATTCAATATGAAATGTATCATATCCATTTTTCTTTTCTCCGGGTGTCAGCTCTCCCTCCTCAATCAATGAATCTCCTGCAATTGTACGAAGTTCATAACTATAGCTTTTGCCATAGTCATTCGCATCATCAAGCAACAAATCCACACAATAATCCTCGGAAAGAGGTATTACCGCATCTCTCATACGTCCAGTTGCCATGGCCTGTTTGTAACCGCTCATACGATTGATCACCTGACCATCAAAATCGCAGTATGCAACCGGGAGGGTTGGTTCCTCCATCTCTCTTGAAACGCCGTTTAATTTCCAGTTACTTATTTTGTTAACTAAAACCGCTGTTCCTGTCATAACAACAACAAACACCAGTACTCTTAGAATTATTTTCTTAATCATATGCTAAAAGAATTTTCTCCTTCTTTTATATCTGCTTCTGCGAACAAAAAATTCGTTGCATAGCATGACATCAATCATGTGCTTCAAATTTTGATCGGTGTCATTATATCGAACTTTATCATAAATTATTCTTGAAATACCATAAATTGTTTCCCGGTCCGGATACATGGCAAACATCGGACTTCCCTCATATTCTAATTTATCACATGCATCCTCTACCATAACCATAATAAGTCTTGCTTTCGCCGGATACATCTCCATTAAATATTCCCGATCCCGTTCTATCTCATATTCATCAACGATTTGCAGCTCCGGTAAAGTCCAAAAATTGTCCAATTTTGTTTTCATTGACAACCTCGCATATACTACCTGTTTTATAGACAAACAATCGAAAATATCCCATAATCGGGACTTTTCGATTGTTTGTTTTATAGTACTATATGCAAAATTAAAGTATCTTGTGTATATTAGTCTCCAAACGAAATACCAAGCATTTTTGCATTCTTGACAATGCTGTCATCCGGTGAAACATATTTCAGTTTTCCGGCTGATTCCGAAAGCGGAATTGAAGTCACAACATTGTTCTTCATAACAACAAGCTTTCCATAATCTTCATTCTTAATCAATTCTGCCGCCTTTGCTCCAAATAAGCTTGAAATGACACGGTCATAAGGAACCGGACTACCGCCACGCTGTGTATGTCCCGGAACCGTAACACGGATATCCATTCCACAGAATTCTTTAATCTTGTCTGCGATTTCATATGCGACTGACGGATATTTTGCCGCCGCCTCTGCAATCGCCTGCTTACGCTCCTTCTTCGGAAGCTCAGCAACTTCTTTCGAAATAGCGCCTTCAGCCACAGCAAGAATTGAAAATCCCTTGCCCTGTTTTGTACGCTTATCCAACGCTTCACATACCTTCTTGATATCATATGGAATTTCAGGAATCAGGATAATATCTGCACCGGAAGCAATACCTGCATGCAATGTAATCCATCCAACCTTATGTCCCATAACTTCTACAATAAATACACGGTTATGTGAGCATGCCGTTGTATGAATACAGTCAATTGCATTTGTTGCAATATCAACTGCACTTTGGAATCCGAACGTCATGTCCGTTCCCCAAATATCATTATCAATTGTCTTTGGAAGGCCAACAACATTAAGTCCCTCTTCAGAAAGAAGGTTCGCTGTCTTCTGTGAGCCATTTCCACCAAGAACAACAAGACAGTCAAGCTTTAACTTCTTGTATGTTTCTTTCATGGCTTTAACCTTATCAAGACCATCTTCTGTTGGCACACCCATCATCTTAAACGGCTGTCTTGAACTACCTAAAATCGTTCCGCCTTTTGTCAAAATACCGGAAAAATCTGCCGCCGATAATTTTTTGTAGTTGCCATACATTAATCCCTTGTAACCTTCAAGGAAACCATAAACCTCGACATCCTTGAAGATATTGTACAAGCCTTTCACTACGCCTCGCATCGTAGCATTCAAAGCCTGACAATCTCCACCGCTTGTCAACATACCAATTCTTTTCATCCCGGGTACCTCCTAAATCATTATTCTTCCCTCAAGTGCTCGAAGCAATGTAATCTCGTCAACACATTCCAAATCACCACCAACCGGAACTCCGCTTGCGATACGTGTAGTCTTGATTCCGGAAGGCTTAACAAGCTTGGAAATGTACATTGCAGTCGCCTCGCCTTCAACACTCGAATTTGTAGCAATAATCAGTTCTTTCACATCCTCCTGTTCTAAGCGCATAATTAATTCCTTTAATCGAATATCGTTTGCGCCTATACCCATTGCCGGATTAATTACCCCATGTAACACATGATAAACACCTTGAAACTGACCGGTTCTCTCGTATGCCGCCAAATCTCTCGGTGTCTCAACAACCATAATCAGCTTATGATCACGATTTGGCGCTGAACAAATAGGACATTGCTCGCGATCTGTAATGGTATAACATGTCTTACAGTACTGCACATTCCGTTTCGCATTAATAATAGCATCCGAAAGACTTTTTGCACGGTCCTCCGGCATATTAATGATATGAAACGCCAGTCTTTGCGCAGTTTTGCCTCCTATACCGGGAAGGCCGGACAATTCTTCTATTAATTTATTCACCTGCCCGCCATATACGTCCATTAGAAAGGAAATCCTCCGCCGAATCCGCCTGTAATTTTGCCCATCTGAGCCTGCTGATCCTCATCCTGCATACGGATTGCTTCATTCACAGCTGCCATAATAGCATCCTCGAGCATTTCAATATCATCAGGATCGACGATTTCTTCTTCAAGATGCACTTCGATGATTTCCTTCTTGCCATTAATCTTCACCTTAACAGCACCACCACCTGCAGTTGCCTCATATTCCTTTTCTTCAAGCTCCTTGGCCTGCTCCTCCATCTGCTTTTGCATTTTCTGAGCCTGCTTCATAAGATTGTTCATATTTCCCGGCATCATACCACCCGGAAAGCCTCCTCTTTTTGCCATTGTCTTTCCTCCTAATGTTTCATTTCAATGTTAAAATTTATTTTAGACAAATCAAAATCCGCAACGCGTGAGTCCGAAGCCTCGTGCTGTGTCAGCTTGCGAACATTGATATGAATATCTCTTTCTGTGAGCTCCGAAAGTTGTTTCTCAAGTGATTTGATATTGTGTGGTTTGTCAAAATACTCAGCAATATATTCGCTGTTTTCTCTTCCGCGTACAACAATTAAATCGAGCGTCCCCGGTGCACTACCCGGAGTCAGAGAAATCTGATTCATAAAGTTACGGGTAAGCTTCATCGACTGACGTTTGATCTGATCCCACATACAAACTATCGTCATAAGCTCATCATAATCAGCCTCTTTGTAACGTTCCTTGAGATTTTCCACTACCTTTTTACTTTCTTCCTCGGATGTCTGTTGCCTGCTGTCATCTGTTCCGGTATCGGAAGCTCCCATCGCATAATTACTATCGCCTGCTCCTGCCGCTTTCTCTGGACCTTCCTGCACATACACAACCTTCGCATCCGCAAGCCTTTTTTCCACAGATAACTCTAACTCGTCCAGTCGGGACGCAAGAGCCTCATAGCCCTGTCGCATCTGCGGCTTACAAAGCTTAATGATTGCAAGCTCAAGAACGATACGTTTAACGGTTGCATATGCCAGTTTATTGAGTGCCTCTTGAAGAATATTGATATATGCTACCAAACGCTCTTCTTCGAATAATTTTCCCATTTCTCCAAGCTTTGCAATATTCTCGCTTGTAAGATCGAGCCTCATTGTCGGAGAAAGCTTAAGCATCAGTATATTACGAATAAATACTGTCAATTCACTTGTGAACTGCGTTAAATCTTTTCCTTGCCATACTGCCTCATCAATAATCTCAACTGCGCCCTGAACATCCTGATTTGCCACACATGTCATTAAGCGAATATAAACCTCAATATCCACAGCGCCGATTGTCTCTAATACATTGTCGTATGTTAATTCTTCACCGAGATGAAAGGCGATACACTGATCCAAAATGCTTAACGCATCACGCATAGAGCCGTCTGCAGCCCTGGCAACATACGAAAGTGCTTCTCTTGTCACCGGAATATTCTCTCGCTCCATCAAATCAGCGAGACGATCCGTAATAACCTCAATTGAAAT
>CALYVE010000024.1 GCA_945492935.1 uncultured Lachnospiraceae bacterium | reverse complement strand
CCGGGCTTCATAGGGCAGGATGCCGGATAACGTCCGGTGGAGGTGACTCCCAGGCCAGTGCAACAGAAATATACCGCCATCATCTGATGGTAAGGGTGGAAAGGCGAGGTAAGAGCTCACCGCTATCTTGGTAACAAGGTAGGCTCTGTAAACCCCATCCGAAGCAAGACCAAACAGTAAAGACAATGCAGTTGCCCGCTGGGTCTTTCGGTAGGTCGCTTGAACCTTGTGGTAACATAAGGTCTAGATAGATAATCACTCTCGACATAACCCGGCTTATAGTCTGACTTACACTTTTTTTATAGGTCGAAACATCCACCACCTACGAATTCTCGTATAATGGAGTTCTTTGCAATGTTCGTTACCTCAACCCCAAGGAAATAATCTAAGAATTTCAAAAGCCTCTTGGCCTCATAATATTCAAAACTATCCTTTGGAACGGCAAACAACAGTGGCTCAGCATATTGCTTAATTACACTCAATTCATAAATAAGTGCGGAATTAAACATAACATCTGCTTCCTCCTGAAACGGAAAGATATATTTTTCTTCTCCGCGTCTTACGGACGGCCACATAGCAATTGTCGCCTGTGCATTATGTCCTCTTGTTCGCGCATCACGGACAATACGACGAATCAAACGACCGTCTGTTGTAGGAATACGATTATGCTCATCCACATTCAGCTGTGTAAGAGCACTTATATAAATCTTAAACTTGCTGTCATCCGGAAGTCCGACCGTCATCTGCGGATTCAACGCATGAATTCCTTCTGCAACAAGTACATCTCCATCATTTAATTTGAGTTTTTTGCCTTTGTACTCCTTCTTGCCTAACTGAAAGTTAAAGGTAGGAAGATTTATTTCCTCCCCCGCAAGAAGTTTGGCCATATCCGAACGAAACAGGGCAAGATCCATGGCTTCAAGACATTCAAAGTCAAAATTCCCATCTTCATCTCTCGGTGTAAACTCACGATCCACAAAATAATTATCAAGTGCCAGCGGATAAGGTCTTAACCCATGCGCACGAAGCTGTACACTCAATCGGTGTGAAAATGTTGTCTTGCCGGATGAACTTGGACCGGCGATTAATACGATTTTCTTATCGCCTTCCTGAATCATGTCTGCAATATGCGCGATCTGCTTTTCCTGTAAAGCTTCCTGAACAAGCATGAGCTCATTGATTCCTCCGGATGTAATCTCATCATTCAAATCGCCAACATGATTAACTCCAAGCATTGTTCCCCAGTCATCAGAGGTCTTTAGTACAGTAAACAGCTTCTCCTGTGGTACAAATTCCGACAACTTGTCAGGACTGCTCTTGCTTGGTGCCATAAGTACAAATCCCTCATCATATGCAACTAAATCAAAACAGGAAATATAACCTGTTGATGCTGCCATATATCCATAAAAGTAATCCTCGTAACCATCTAAATTATAGAGATTGGTTTTGGAAACACGACGATATTTGAACAGCTTTTCCTTTCCTACCAAGCCATTTGCCTTACATCGACGAATTGCCTCCTCGGTACTAACCGACTCCTTTGTAATACAAAGATCTGCATCGATTAATTGCTGCATACGCGCCTTCACAGCTGCGAGCAATGCAGCATCCGTCTTCGTCTTATCACTTACTAACTCGCAATAGTATCCATGTCCCATTGAATACATTACCTTGATTGTATGGTTTGGATCGTCCTTCAATACATCTGAAAATGCCTTAAGCATAATAAGCGTCAGGCTTCTTTTGTAGGTGTCGCTCCCCATAACCGTATCTTTGCCAAGCAATGCAAGTTCGCAATCCTGATCGATTGGCGCACATAATTCGCATAGTTTTGCTCCCTTCATCGCGAGCATATAGTTATACTTTTTGTCCGGAAACTCCTTCGCAATAAATGATTGAACGGAAGTTCCCTGCTCTACCTCGTATATTTTTTCCCCCATTGTAACATGAATAGCTCCCATAAGTGTTCCCTCCTTTGAATTACTTATATAACTGTAAATGGCACTCCGACATCCGCTATGATTATCTCAACATCGTTGCAGAAATCCTTTAGATAATCATACATAAACTGGAGAAAAATCTTCTCGATACCATAATGGGACGCATCAATAATTGTAAGCCCTGACTCAACCGCATCAAGTCCTTCATGATGTCCTATATCTCCTGTAATAAGACAATCCGCCCCCTTGACAACACTAACATCAATAACACTCTTACCGGAACCCGGACTGATTGCTATCTTCTCAACCATTCGATTCACATCACCAAATACCATAACATTCGGAATATCAAATGTAGTCTTTACATGTGCGGCAAGCTCTGCAACCGTCATGGAGTAATCCAAAAGACCAATCTGTCCGATACCTTCTCCGGCATTCGTCTCCTCAAGCACCAGTGCATTTTTCAATCGCATCATACGTGCGGCAACCTTTGCCATACCACCAATTGTATCGAAATTCGTATGCATGGCAAAACAACAAATCCCGGCCTCCGCCAATGATAAAATCTTCTGTCCTAAAACTGTATCATCATTGATTTTGCGAAGCTTGGAAAAAATCATAGGATGGTGTGTGACAATCATATCCACATTATTTGAAATCGCATACTCACAAACAGCTACCGTTGCATCAACCGCAAGTAATAGTTTTTTGACTTCTTTGTCTTTTCGTCCAACAAGAAGTCCGACATTATCCCACTCTAACGCATACTCAGCCGGCGACTGCCTGTTCAATATATGTATAATATCCTGACATCTCAATATTAATATGCCTCCTTTTTAGAAGCCTGAAAGGCATTCCGTAATTTGTGCAATTTCTGTTTTTAAATCTGCAACACGCACAGATGCCTTGTCAGTATTTATATGTGACAGTTTCTCATATAATGCCTGATTCTTTATTAATTGTTCTTCTAAATATTGTTTTAAGATCGGATGCCTGTCGGCAAGTAACAACGGACCATACAAAAGTTCTGTCTGCGACAACTCCTGCAAAGGTGTGTCTGTCGGAACTGCTTTTAGAACTGTGTAGTATTTTCCTTCGTCAATAAGCATCTCCTCCCGTATAATACGGTAGCCTACAGAAAAAAGATACGCACGTACGGAATCAAATTCCGACTGTGGCTGCAAAATCAAGTGAATGCCGTTGCGAAGATGATCCACAGCCTGCTCCAAAATGCGAACCATCAAAAGTCCTCCCATCCCGGCAAGTATGGCACAATCAACCTCTCCTGCCACAAGTTTTGAAAAACCATCGGAAAGTCTTATCTCAATCACATCAGCAAGTCCGTAAGACCGAATATTGCTTGTCGCTATAGCAAGAGGTCCTTTACGGACATCCATCGCAATCACCTTTTTTGTGGTGTCGCGTTTCGCAAGCTCAATCGAGACAAATGCGTGGTCACATCCAATATCCGCAATGCTGCTCTCATCGACAAGGTCAACAATCGCCTGCATGCGTTTTGATAAAACAATACTATTAGCTGTTTTCTTCAAGATAATCTCTCAACTTTCTGCTTCTGCTTGGATGTCTTAACTTACGTAATGCTTTTGCCTCAATCTGACGAATACGCTCTCTTGTTACATTAAATTCTTTACCAACTTCCTCAAGTGTTCTTGCTCTGCCATCATCCAAACCAAAACGCAATCGAAGAACCTTCTGTTCTCTCTCTGTTAATGTACCAAGCACCTCAACAAGCTGCTCCTTAAGCAATGTAAATGCCGCTGCTTCAGCCGGTACCGGAACATTCTCATCCTGAATGAAATCGCCTAAATGGCTGTCTTCCTCCTCACCGATTGGTGTTTCTAATGAAACCGGTTCCTGTGAAATCTTATGAATCTCACGAACTCGTTCTACCGGAATACCCATAACCTCCGCAGTCTCTTCCGGAGATGGTTCACGCCCAAGTTCCTGAAGAAGCTGACGCTGAACACGAATAAGCTTGTTGATTGTCTCAACCATATGAACAGGAATACGAATGGTACGCGCCTGATCCGCAATTGCTCTTGTAATTGCCTGGCGAATCCACCATGTAGCATACGTACTGAATTTGAATCCCTTGCCATAATCAAACTTCTCAACAGCCTTTATCAAACCGAGATTTCCTTCCTGAATCAAATCAAGGAATAACATACCACGGCCTACATAGCGTTTTGCAATACTAACAACAAGACGAAGGTTTGCCTCCGCAAGTTTCTTTTTTGCCTCCTCATCGCCTTCTTCCATACGCTTAGCAAGTTCAATCTCCTCTTCAGCTGACAAAAGGGGTACCTTACCGATCTCCTTTAAGTACATACGAACAGGATCCTCAATACTAACACCGTCCGGTACCGAAAGATCAATATGCTCTACATCTACATCGACCTCATCTTCGGCATCGAGCAATAAGTCTGCCGGCTCATCGTCATCATCATCTGTAATTGTAAGTACATCAACATTGTGCTCATCCAAAAACTCAAAAATGGCAACCATTCTCTCTGTATTGAGCTCAATTTCCTTGCAATCATTGAAATGATTGATAATCTCCGTGTCTTCGATAACATTTTTCTTTTTCTTAGCTAACTCGAGTAATTCATTTAACTTTGTCAGGAATTTTTCTTCGAGTGCCTGTTTATTATCGATATCTTTTTCCTTGTTTTCTTCCATCTTTCTTCCATCCTCCATCGTGATAAATATTTTAACCATTCTTAAATGATATATGCAGTTTCGAGATGTTTGCTTTATTCACAATCAATTGTTGGAATTTGACCATGTCGTTCCCGCACTGTGTTAAATCATAATCAATCTTTGCTAATTTTGTCTTTTTGACAACATCATTAATTGCCCGTTCCTTCTCTTCATTTGAAATATCAAACGGTAATTCTGTCTGCATGATACATGCAATCACTCGCTGTTGCTCAATATCCTCCGATCCGTCAACAATTGATGCCGGCGAAACCGTATGGGTTTGTTTGTATTGTTCAATCAGCTTTCCGGCAACAGCCCGACAATTCTCATCCTGAAAATCATCCGGCGTTATGATGCCTTCTAATATATCAAAAAGCGGCGGTTCATTAACCATCCATGTAAGCAATAAACGTTCCGTTTTGCTTGCCTCACTTATTTCCTTTGATACAACTTGTACCGGTCTTGTCTCATTCTCAACAGGATTGTTTTGTTCCAGCTGTAATGTACCATACCGGGTAACCATCTGCTTCAATCCATCTCGATCAAGCTGATATTGCTCGGCAACCGCATCAGTATAACTATGCCTTGAGACAACCTCCTCGATTGTAGACAGTCGCTTTGCAACCTCCTTCGAAAACCGTACCTTTTCTTCCGGGTCCTTTAGTCTGTATGTTTTGGAAAGCGTGTTCACTTCATACATAATTCCGGTCACGGCATCTGTTATACGCTGCTCGAAAGCATCTGCCCCATTTGCTTTGATAAATTCATCCGGATCCTTATGCGGCGAAAGGTCGACAACTCTGGTTGTGAGTCCTACCGTACGCAACGTATTGACATTCTTCAGGGTAGCCTTTGTACCGGCTTCGTCACTATCGTATGCCAGATAAACTTCATCGGTATATCGTTTGATAAGCGATGCCTGTCCAAGTGTTAAGGCTGTTCCAAGGGATGCGACTGCATTGTCAAAACCCGCCTGATGCATCGAAATGACATCCATGTATCCCTCACAAATAATAATCCCCCGTCTCTTCGAACGTCTGGCTAGATTCATGGCAAAAAGGGTGTGCCCTTTATCAAAAATCTGCGTTTCCTGCGTGTTGATATATTTGGGCAATCCATCGCCCAGCACACGACCACCGAAACCGATTACTTTACCATTAATATCCAAAATAGGAACCATAACCCGATTCCAAAACATATCTGTTGCACCATGTTTTTCATCAAACCGTACAAGTCCTGCATCCTTAATCTGACTATCCGTGTAACCTTTATTGCGCAAATATTTGTATAAATCGTTTTGGTAAACATCCGCGTAGCCCAGTCCAAAATGCTGTATCGTCTCATTCGTAAGTCCTCGTCCATGATAGTACTCAAGTCCTTTGGCACCATGTTCAGACTGTGTAAGCAAATAATGAAAATATGCAGCGGCAGATTTGTTAATATCCTTCAATATTGATTTGTAGTTTTCTTTCTTTTTTTGTTCTTCGGAAAGTTCCTGCTCCGGTAAGGATATACCACTTCTTTCGGCCAGATATCTGACAGCCTCCGGAAAACTAAAATTCTCATATTCCATAACGAAGGTATAAACATTACCGCCAACACCACATCCAAAGCAATGATACATCTGTTTATCCTTACTTACATGAAAAGATGGTGTCTTTTCGTGGTGAAACGGACAACAGGCTGAATAACTATTGCCCTTATGTCGTAATGTCACATAGCTGCCAATGACATCTACGATATCATTGCGGCTTCGAACTTCCTCGATGATTTCATCTGAATAATATGCCATCGCATCCTCCAATCAACTGAAATCTACCAAGACTTTGGTATGAATAATTCACTTGCCGTTGTAACGGCATAATTATCTGTCATACCTGCTATATAATCGCAAACAACGATTTCCTTTTCTTCTCCATCGTTGATTAACTGCTGAAATTCTTCGGGTAATAATTCGATATGCTTAATGTACTCTTCAAACAACATACCAATCACTCGTTCGGCTTTCACCTCTTCGCTTTTTGCAACCGGATTCGTATACAAATCACGGAACATAAACGAACGCAAATCACGAAGTGCCTGTTCATATTCTGACGGAAGACCAATTATCTCCTTGTCCATGCTGTATGTAACCATCGCATGTATCAATGTATTAATTCGGTCGCGCGTACTATGTCCAAGCATGTCCGTAATATCCTTCGGAAGCATCTCTTCTGTAAGAATACCTGCGCGAATGCCATCATCAATATCATGATTCACATAGGCTATCTTATCCGATGTCCGTACAATCCATCCCTCTAACGTCGAAGGACTACCGGATGTTTTATGATTGAGCATACCATCTCGTACTTCCCAAGTTAAATTTAGTCCGTGTCCATCCTTCTCCAGGCGTTCAACAACACGCACACTCTGCTCATTATGCAAAAATGGTTTCGAGGTATACCTCGACAATGCCCTCTCACCGGCATGACCGAAAGGTGTATGTCCTAAATCATGTCCTAGGGCAATCGCTTCTGTTAAATCCTCATTTAACTGTAACGCTCTCGCTATCGTACGGGCAATCTGTGCAACCTCAAGCGTATGCGTAAGACGTGTACGATAATGATCTCCACCCGGTGCAAGAAAAACCTGTGTCTTATGCTTCATACGACGAAAGGATTTGCTGTGAATAATTCTGTCGCGGTCTCTCTGATACTCCGTACGAATATCGCACTTCTCCTCTGTCATGTCGCGCCCCTTCGTCCGATCACTAAACGAAGCGCACGGTCTAAAAATCTGATGTTCTCTTTGTTCAAACTGTTCACGTAATGTCACGCTAAAACCTCCACGAAACTCTTTCCATCGTATCGAACAAAAACTCCTCACAATTATGATATTCTACATTTTTTTCAAAAAACCTTTTTTATTTTTTCAAAAAACAATAAAAAACACTAAAATCGCAAAGAAGTGCTTCATCAGCAATTCTTTTTATTGCACTGCCGACAGGGCCCTGTGCCACAAAGCCGCGGTAGAAAAAAGCAGTTCGCGACCAATTCGCAAACTGCTTGTAACAATCATTATTCTTCTGTTTTAAAATCTTCGATACCTTCCGATACTCTCTTCTTAAGACTGTCGATAGCATCTTCAACTGTAAGCTTGTTTCCTGTGTTATATGTAAGGGCTACCGCAGATAAGATATTGTCAATCTGTGCATCGTACTTCGTGGCATTGCTTCGATCAAGTGCCGATGCAACATTGTCAAAATCCACAAGCGGTGTCTTGCAATATAAGACTTCACCCATAACAATCTGGTCATCTATCAACCGTTTAACTGCAGCCCTGTTGTTTGGAAATACGCTATCCGTCTCGCCGAGATCATACATAGCATCCACATCGCAGGTCATTGTGTAAAGAATCAATGCAACAAGCTCCTTATTCGGACAATTCTTACCAACAAAAATATACGAACCTCCTAAGTGATATACAAAAGGTCCCTGGCATGCTTTATATTTCTGGTCCTTTGGAATAAATACTGACCCCTTTGAAAGCCATACCGACGAACCAAAATAGCAGAACACCTTGCCATTTGACATATTTTCTGACCATTTTGAATTCCCTCTAGGCTGGTTTAATGTATAATTGTTCTTGTAAAATTCTTTGGAAAACTCAAGATAATCTTCAACGGCAGAATCAATTGTAATCTCACCGTCCGTTACCCATGGGGTTTGCTTCGAATCAAGAAACGGTCTCATAAGGTCCTCTGTTGAGGACATCATATAGTAACCTTCTTCTTTCATCTTAGCAGCAACCTCCATAAACTTCTCCGGTGTCGAAACCATTTCCTGAATCTTGCCGGGATCTGAAGTTTTGAGCACTGCATCGGCAATCTTAGAATTGTAATACATTACACCCGGCGTAGCCTCCCATGTTACCGCCTTTAATTCACCATTTGCATCTGTGCCGAATTCCACTGTGTATGGATATGCATTTTCTGTATAATACTCGGATGGAAGGATTGTATCGATTGTAGCCGCATAATCCCACTCCAAAAACTCCTCTACTCTGGAATCATCAACAATGAAAATGGATGGTGCTTCCTTCGTACTAACCGTTGTCTTTAACGCATCCAAATAATCCTCCTCAGGATTTGTCACGCTTAAATCGATATAATGAATCAAATCCGAATACTCCGGATAACGACTTCTGAATTCCGAATCAAAACGAATACCGAAAGAATCATCATATGAATAAATATATACATGCTGGCCGCCAAGCTGCGGAAGTTCAATCGGCATGTCTGTATCGTCTATCACAACCCCTTCGTACATCTGGTCAATCGGTGTAGTTGTAGTCGCAACAACCTCAACCCGCTTTTCTGTTGTCTCTTCATTCTTTGAACCGCCACATGCCGTAAGTCCTAAACAAAGGCATACAATCATAAGGGCTGCATATATCTTTTGAATTTTCTTCACAGAAATATCCTCCTTGTTCTTTTATCTTGGCATTTCTGTAAAGCCAACCTTCTTTTTAACTTTACGAAGTGTCTTATTTGCATAGTATGATGCTTTTTGTGCATTTTCTTTCATAATACGGTCAATGTAATCTTTATTCTTTGCCAACTCATCGTAGCGCGCCTGGAGTGGTGCAAGTTCATTTACAACTGCCTCGCCAACACATTCCTTCAACTGACCGTAATTCATACCGTTAAAATCAGCCAGTGCCTCCTCAACAGTCTTTGAAGTACATGCACAATAAATATCGATGAGATTTCGGATACCCGGCTTCTCATCACTGTAAGCAATGAATCCATCAGAATCGGTTACTGCCTTCTTGAACTTACGCATAATCGTATCTTTGTCATCTAAAAGATAAATGCTTGCGTTCTGATTTTCATCTGACTTAGACATCTTTTTCATTGGATCTGCAAGACTCATAATACGTGCACCCTGCTTTCCGACATAACCTTCAGGCACCGTAAATACATCTCCGTATACTCCATTAAAACGGTTCGCAATGTCTCGAGTAATTTCGAGATGCTGCATCTGATCCTTACCGACCGGAACAAGATCCGCCTGATAAAGTAAAATATCAGCAGCCATAAGCACAGGGTATGTGAACAGACCTGTGTTGATATTGTCAGCATGCTTTGCTGCTTTGTCTTTGAACTGTGTCATACGATTCATTTCACCCATATAAGTGTAGCAGTTTAGAATCCATGCAAGTTCTGCGTGAGCCGGCACATGTGACTGGAAGAAAATGCAATTCTTCTCAGGATCAAGACCTGCTGCAATATAAAGCTGTAAAAGTCTTCTTGCATTCTGACGAAATTCCGTCGGGTTCTGACGAACGGTAATGGAATGTAAATCCATAATACCGTAAAAACAATTAATGCCTTCTTCATCGCTTAAATTTACCCAGTTCTTTAATGCACCCAGATAATTACCAAGTGTAATCATACCGGTTGCCTGCATGCCGGATAACATCGTTTTCTTTCCATCTATCATGATTTCTTCCACCTTTCACACACGCATTTTTATTGCAATGAGAATTTTATTGTTTGCTAGATTGCGAATTAGTCATCTAATTCATCATCCATAGACATATTCATAACCTGACGTTTTCTTGCAAGTTCATCATTTGCAAGATACTCGTCGTATGTTGTCTGCTTGTCAATCAGTCCTGTATTGGTAAGCTCCATAATACGGTTCGCTGTCGTCTGTACGAACTGATGATCCTGACAAGAGAAAAGCACAACACCCGGGAACTTAATTAATCCATTATTAAGTGCCGTAATTGACTCCATATCAAGGTGGTTTGTAGGTTCATCCATAATAAGCACGTTTGAAGCCATAATCATAAGCTTCGAAAGGAGACAACGTACCTTCTCACCACCGGACAATACCTTAACCTTCTTCACGCCGTCTTCGCCTGCAAAAAGCATACGTCCGAGGAATCCACGCACATACGTTGCATCCTTTTCCTCAGAGTACTGTGCCAGCCAGTCGGCGATTACGAGATCGTTATCAAATTCTTTTGTGTTATCCTTAGGGAAATAGCCCTGTGAAGTTGTAACACCCCACTTAAAGCTTCCTTCATCAGGCTCGAGCTCACCCGCCAGGATACGGAACAACGTTGTTGTTGCAATTGTGTTAGGACCAACGAATGCAATCTTGTCATCATGTCCTACGGTAAAGGAAATATTATCAAGAACCTTCACTCCGTCAATCGTCTTTGAAATATTGGAAACAGTAAGTACCTCATTACCAATCTCTCTTTTCGGTCTGAAATCAATATATGGATACTTACGGCTCGATGGCTTAATCTCGTCAAGTTCAATCTTCTCCAAAGCACGCTTACGTGATGTTGCCTGCTTTGACTTGGAAGCGTTTGCAGAGAATCGCTGAATGAACTCCTGCAACTCCTTAATCTTCTCTTCCTTCTTCTTGTTTGCTTCCTTCATCTGCTTAATCATAAGCTGACTGGACTCATACCAGAAGTCATAATTACCGGCATACAGCTGAATCTTCGCATAGTCAATATCTGCAATGTGAGTACATACTTTATTAAGGAAATAACGGTCATGTGATACAACAATTACTGTATTTTCAAAGTTGATTAAGAACTCCTCTAACCATGCAATCGCATCCAAATCCAAGTGGTTTGTCGGCTCGTCCAATAAAAGTACATCCGGATTTCCGAACAATGCCTGTGCCAAAAGTACCTTCACCTTCAGTCCGCCGTCGAGCTCGCTCATCATTTTGTAATGGTTCTCTGTATCGACGCCGAGACCATTTAACAATGTAGCAGCATCCGCCTCAGCATTCCAGCCATCCATCTCAGCAAACTCGGCCTCCAGCTCTGATGCGCGAATACCGTCTTCATCTGAAAAGTCTTCCTTCATGTAAATAGCATCTTTCTCTTTCATAATCTCATAAAGACGCTTATTTCCCATAATTACAGTATCCAATACTGC
>CALYVE010000023.1 GCA_945492935.1 uncultured Lachnospiraceae bacterium | reverse complement strand
GTTTCGGATGGGTATATTAGGTAGTTTTGCTCGCTCATACCCACTGATTTTGTTTTGATTGGGTATGGAGGTTGAATTTACTCTGCCATACCCAACCATTTCATTTTTGGTGGCTATGACAATACCTGAAACACATAAAACTTCAAATAATAAGTCTCATCCGCCGCCCAAAGGATCGGGTGATCCGGTGATTGTGTACGAAATTCCACCTGTCGCAGGCGTTTATGTACAGCCTTGGCAGCCTGTCCGATGACGGTTGTAAATAATTCCTGTGTCATGAAGTGTGAGCAGGAACATGTCGCAAAGTAGCCGCCATCCTTCACAAGCTTTAAGCCCTTCATATTAATCTCGCGATAGCCTTTGATTGCATTTTTCGTAGCCTCACGCGATTTTGTAAATGCCGGCGGATCTAGAATTACGACATCAAACTGCTCGCCATTTTGATTCAACTGCGGCAGGGCATCTAACACATTTGCCACCTTGAACTTCACTGTATCCTCAAGTCCGTTAAGCTTTGCATTTGCCCTTGCCTGTTCAATTGCAAACTCTGATATATCCAAACCAATTACTTCGGTTGCTCCCGCAAAACCAGCATTCAGGGCAAATGTTCCCATATGTGTAAAGCAGTCTAATACTCGCTTCCCTTTGCAAATGCGCTGCATGGCAAGACGGTTATATTTCTGGTCAAGGAAGAATCCTGTCTTCTGGCCGTTTGCAACATCCACCAAATAGCGAACGCCGTTTTCTACGATTTCAACGACCGGATCAAAGGCTTCACCGATAAAGCCCTTGCTTGGCAGCATTCCCTCTTTCTTACGCACCTTTGCATCACTTCGCTCGTACACACCACGAATTTTGATGCCATCAGCTGCCATAATCTCCTTCAACAAATCAACAATAATCTGCTTGTACCGGTCAATTCCAAGTGCAAGCGACTCAACGACAAGAATATCCGAGAATTTGTCAATTACAAGGCCGGGCAAAAAATCCGCCTCGCCAAAAATCACACGACAGCAGCCGGTGTCTGATATAACCTCACCATTTACACTCATTCGCTGCATAACATCCTTACGATAGTCCCATGCATTTTGTACTCGCATCTTAAGAAACGCAAGGTCAATCTCCTGCTCCGCATTCCGTGTCATCATACGAATACGAATTTTGGAATTGCTATTAATAAAGCCTCTGCCCATAGGATAACCATCAAAATCGCGGACGAGTACGATATCGCCATCTGAATATGTTCCCATTACATTTGCAATCTCATTATCAAATATCCACGAGCCGCCCTGCTTGAGCAAACGCCCTTCTCCCTTTTTTAAAACTGCAATTGCAGTTACTTCCTGCTTAAAAGTATTATCACTCATTGCTTATCTCCATACACAAATCCCAACATCTCCACCATCGCATCCAACCGGTCGATATCCGATCACAACATCTCCGCCATCTCATCCAACCAGTCGATATCCGATCACAACATCTCCGCCATCGCATCCAACCGGTCGATATCCGATCCCAACATCTCCGCCATCGCATCCAACCGGTCGATATCCGATCCCAACATCTCCGCTATCTCATCCAACCAGTCGCCTTCGAACGACTCGATTTCGCCCTCGTCAACCTTAGAACGAAGTTTAGGATCCATCGGAATGCGCGCAATATGTTTTATTCCATGCTTTGCAGCGATTTCTTCCAGGTGACTGTCCCCATAAATCATGTGCTTCTTATCACATTGATCACATACAAAATATGACATATTTTCTACAATTCCAAGAATTGGTACGTTCATCATCTTTGCCATATGAACGGCTTTGTCGACAATCATGGAAACAAGCTCCTGCGGAGATGTAACGACGATAATCCCATCAACAGGAAGCGACTGAAACACGGTAAGTGGTACATCCCCTGTTCCCGGCGGACAATCTACAAACATAACATCCTCATCCTGCCACAAAACATCCGTGTAAAACTGTTTTACCGTTGACGCGATTACAGGCCCACGCCATATGACCGGCTGTTCATCCGCATCAAGCAACAAATTCATAGACATTACATCGATGCCTGTCTTTGTTGATACCGGTAACAAAACAAGCTGCTGTTCATCCTCGCCAACATCACTCGACTTTGCCTTTTCTGTAAGCTGAAATGTCTTCGGAATTGATGGTCCTGTAATGTCCGCATCCAAAATTGCTGTCTGCTTGCCCTTTCGCTGGGACAAAACCGCAAGAAGGGATGTTACAAGCGACTTGCCAACGCCACCCTTTCCACTTACCACCGCAATAATTTTCTTAATATCTGAAAAAACATTTGGCTCTGCCGCAAAGCTTGACGTTGCCGCCTTTCCACTCGTACGCGACGCACAATTCGAACCGCAGGTGTCACAGTTATGTGTGCAGTTTTCTGAAGATTGATTCTCCATTGTTAGTCCTCCTCAATATGCTCTCTACCTTCTGCTATAATACTACGAACATGGTCATCTGCCAATGAATAAAAGATGGATTTACCTTCTCTGCGGTTTTTCACAAGCTTACTCTGCTTCAAAATGCGCAGCTGATGCGAGATTGCCGACTGTGTCATATGAAGTGTTTCTGCAATATCACACACACAGACCTCCGCCTCGAAAAGCACAAACAAAATCCGAATTCGGGTCGAATCTCCAAATACTTTGAAAAGCTCCGCTAAATCATATAGTTCCTCTTCATCCGGCATCGTTTCCTCAACAATTTTAACCAAATCCGCATGCACTTCTTTGCTTTCACAACACATTTCATCGTGTTGGTGTTGATGTTTTTTCTCCATAATATCATCCTTTCTGCTACGTTTCCTCGATTTACGGGAATAAGGTTAGCACAAATCATGCTAACCTTTTCTCTGTAAATATCCTTTTTACGAATGCTACAATTTCTTTACAAATAATGCTCGAATCGCATTTAGTACCGCAAGCACCATAACGCCTACATCTGCAAAAATTGCAAGCCACATACTCGCAATACCGATAGCACCAAGTGCCAGACAAATTCCTTTTACACCAAGTGCGAATGCAATATTCTGGTATACGATGTGCAGGCATTTTCGGGATATTTTGATTGCCTTTGCAATTTTCTTCGGATCATCATCCATAAGAACGACATCCGCCGCCTCAATCGCCGCATCCGAACCAAGTGCGCCCATCGCAATACCAATATCCGCAAGTGAAAGAACTGGGGCATCATTAATACCGTCCCCTACAAATGCAAGCTTTGCATCGGCAGCTTTCTCACCAAGCAAGCGTTCAACCTCTGTCGCCTTATCGGCAGGGAGAAGCTCACTTAATACCTCCGTAAGCTCAAGTTCTGCCGCCACATGATCCGCAACCTTCTTTGCATCCCCCGTAAGCATAACCATACGCGAAACGCCTGCCTCTCGCAGATTTTCAATTGCTTCCTTTGCTGTCGGCTTAATAACATCCGAAATCAAAATGTGGCCTGCATATATACGATCAAGCGCTACATGCACAATCGTACCAACATGGTTACATTCCTTATATGCAATACCAAATCTTCTCATGAGCTTATCATTTCCAACGACAACCTCTGTTTTGTTATCAATCGTTGCAACGATACCGTTACCGCCAATTTCCTCCACATCCGAAACCCGGTTTTTGTCAATCGGTTCATTGTAAGCTGCCTTAAGACTCTTACTAATCGGATGATTTGAGTAGCATTCTGCGTAGGCTGCATACATGAGAAGCTCTTTGTCTTCCATATCATTATGGTGAATACCGCTAACCTCAAATACGCCCTTCGTCATTGTACCTGTCTTATCGAAGACAACGCATTTTGTTTTGGCAAGCGTTTCTAAATAGTTTGATCCCTTTATAAGAACACCTTCATGACTCGCGCCACCGATTCCTGCAAAAAACGTAAGCGGAATACTGATTACAAGCGCACACGGACAGCTAATTACCAGAAATGTGAGCGCGCGGTAAACCCATTCCCCCCACATTGCCGGCTTTCCGAGAATTGACATACGCACAAGTGGAGGAGCAATTGCAAGAAGCAGTGCACTAATACAAACTGCCGGAGTATAATACTTTGCAAACTTCGAAATGAAGTCCTCTGATTTTGATTTTTTAGAGCTTGCATTCTCAACCAGATCCAAAATTTTTGATACAGTAGACTCACCAAATGCCTTTGTTGTCCGTAAGCGAAGCACACCGGTCATATTAATGCAACCGCTTACTACCTCATCTCCGACCGTTACCTCACGAGGCAGGCTTTCTCCGGTAAGCGCACTTGTATTAAGCGACGAGGTTCCCTCCTCAACGATACCATCAATCGGTACCTTCTCGCCCGGCTGAACAAAAATGATTGTTCCGACCGCAACCTCATCCGGATCTATCTGCTTGAGTTCGCCTTCTGCTTCAACATTTGCATAATCCGGTCTTATATCCATCAAAGCGCTGATATTTTTACGGCTCTTACCAACAGCATAGCTCTGAAAAAGTTCACCAATCTGGTAAAACAGCATAACAGCAATCGCCTCTGTATAATCGCCGCGTCCGCTTAATGCAACAGCAATCGCGCCAAGGGTTGCAACAACCATCAGGAAGTTTTCGTCAAACACCTGACCATTTATAATCCCCTTGAATGCCTTGCGTAAAATGTCATAACCAATTACGAAATATGGCACCATATAGCAGACAAATCGCGCGATTCCCTCTACGGAAACAAAACGAAGTGCAATCATAAGTAGCGAAGCAACAAGAATGCGATACAACATTTTTTTCTGCTTACGTGTCACAAAATCACCTCAATCTCCGGCACAACCAATAAGAAGTTATGCCTATCTTCTATCCTCTGTTTATCCATACATTCAAATCAGAAGAAAATTTCACAATCATCTTCAACCTTCTTACAATTCTTCAATACAGCCTTCATAACGGTCTTTGGGTCTGCATCATCCTCAAACTCGACATTCATCTTAAGTGCCATGAAGTTCACAACTGCATCCTTAACACCTTCTGTCTTCTTTGCAGCTTCCTCCATCTTGTTCGCACAGTTTGCACAATCAACCTCAATTTTATAGCTTTTCTTCACAATCATATCCTCTCTTTCCATCTCACACTGATAAATTTTGTTTTCAAATCTTTTATATGAACATTTATTCATATGTTTATTTTATTATAACATGAACATATGAATTGTCAAGCATATATTTATTATTATATCGCATATACCCTTGCGTCGTTCTGTTTCCTGCACGTTTTCACTTTTTCTGTTTCGTCCGAATCTCTTATTCTTATGCTTTTTGCTTTTCGATCTAACACATTTTTAATTCTTTAAATATAACGTGCATAAAATGTATATTATTTTATTGGAATCGTGCATGCACACCGTTTGTCATTTCCTGTCTACTCTGCTATAATTAATTTAAATGTAGCAGTCAATGGCATACAAAATATTTATAGAAGGAGAATGAAAATTGGGTATTTCAGATTCAATGAACGAACTGGAACGGTTGCGTAGTCGGAACAGCCTACTAATAGGGTTAACATTTGGCATTCCTATCGTGAGTATGTTTTTTTATGGATCATTAATGTTTCGATCGGCTTCCCCACAGGCAAGCGCAAGCACGGCATCTCCAAGTCTGGCATTCCCATTGCTGATGCTGTTTATTCCCGTTTCGATTGTCGTTTTATTGCTCATGGCGAACAAAAACCGCAAGCGTTTTAAACAATTGTATAAGGAAACCTTTGTTGTAAATTCATTATCGAACTATTTCAGTCAGGTTATGTATGATTGGGAGAACGGTTTTTCACAAGAGCAGGTTAAAAACTTTGGACTTTCACGTATGGGAAATCGCTTTTCTTCCGAAGATTACTTAAGAGGCGTTTACAAGGATATTCTGTTTGAGCAGGCAGATGTCACGATTCGTTACCATCATAACACTGGCAAATCCAGTTCAACGGTTACCTATTTCAAAGGTAGAATGTTTTCGTTTACTTTTCCGAAAAATCAAGTGACTAGCCTACAGATTCACTCAAAAAATTTTGCGTATGCGCAATCAAGCCCGAGCGGTTTTAAGATGCAGAAGGTAAATCTGGAAAGCGAAGATTTCAACAAAAATTTTGTCGTTAAAACAGCCTATGAGCATGACGCATTTTATATTATTACACCTGCACTGATGGAGCGCATCCAGGCTCTTAGCAGTAAATATCGGACCATGGTTATGTATTTTTCAGGCGGCCGCCTGTTTCTTGGAATTGAAGGTTGTACCGACACCTTCGATCCACCGATGAACAAGAAGCTTTCTTATCCGGAAGAGCAGGAACGTATACGTCGCGATGTTCAGGACATTATTGATGTCATTGATACTATGACTCAATCTGTCTCGCTATAATATATTAACTATCCCGTCGCACAAAATGCGCGGCGTGTATTATAATTTATAAGGAGGAGAAAATTATGATAGTATTAGGAATTGTTTTAGGTGTTTTATTGATTGTTTTGATATGGTATACCGCTACATATAATTCAATCAAGGTTTCTAAATTAAAGGTTAAGGAAAGCTTATCCGGCATTGATGTTGCACTCACAAAACGTTTCGACACATTGACAAAAATGCTTGATGTTGTCAAAGGTTTTCAGCAACACGAAAAAGCGATTCTCACAGAAATTGTGAATCTTCGAAGTGGCATGACTATGAAGGAACGAAAAGCAGCCAGCGCTTCTATGGATCAGGCGATGAGCGAAATCAATGTTGTCGCTGAGAATTATCCGGAGCTTCGTTCCAGTGAAAACTTCATTCAGCTTCAAAAAACAATTGCAGATGTCGAAGAACATTTGCAGGCTGCAAGACGTTTATACAACGCAAATGTAACTTCATACAATGCAAAAATTATTACATTCCCTAACAGTATTGTTGCAGGTGCAATGCATGCGACAGAAGAAGAGTTCTTCGAAGCTGAAACTGCAAAACGCAGTGATGTTGCGATGACATTCTAATAATAAGGGGCTTTTAAACATTCAAAAAACAAGCAGGACTGAGGCACACCCTCAAAGTCCTGCTTGTTTTGTATGTAAAAATATTAGTCAATTACTCTACATATACACCATATCGATCTACATAGTATTCACCTTGAATCCATGCATCTGTAGCTAATTCACCATTGCCGTAAAAATAAAACCATACACCATCGAGCCAGGTCCAGCCAACAGCCATTTCACCATTTGGCTTGAAATAATATCGAATACCATCGATTTCCTGCCAATCCGTTATCATTCTTCCATCGTAACCAAGATAGTAGTTTTTATTGCCGGAAACCACAAAGCCTGTCTGCTTCTCTCCGCTACCTGCAAAACGATACCAAGCACCATCAATGTACTTCCAACCTCTGGCCATACGACCATCTGTGTCTAAATAGTATTTACCGGAATCAATCCAACCAGTCTTCATCGCACCATTTTCGCCAAAATAATACCATGCATTATCATATTTTATCCAACCGGTCTGCATTGCACCATTTTTGTCAAAATAGTATTTTACACCGTTAACATCAACCATACCGGTTACCATTGCGCCATTTTGGTCCATATAATAATTCGTATTATTCAGTTTTACCCAGCCCGTCTTCATATAGCCATCTGTTCCCAAATAATACCATTTGCCGCCAATCAGTTGCCAGCCATAAGCAGCTGCGCCTATGTTGGCTCCTGAGGTAAAGCAATAACAATATTTCTGATTTGTCTTTACCCAGCCTGTACACATATACTCGTTTTTATCAAAATAGTACCATTTTCCATCGATTAATAGCCATTTGTTTAAAGCATAACTGCCATCAGTTAATAGAAATTTTCTCCTGTCGCCCTCCGCAATCCAATCGCCTATTTTCAAGAAACCATGGTTGTTTGCATACCCATATGAGCTTGAATTATCCGGACACTTCATATAAAATCCATTTATTTTCTTTGGATTTGCATCATCATAAAAACCAAATGGATATTGGTTCGAAAGGCTCGTATAGCTTCCCTCAATTTTTGCCCAAGTCATAGAGTTACATCCAAAGAATGCTTTATCCCCAATCCATGAAACATTTGATGGGATTGTAACCGTTTGAAGTCCCGCTCCACGAAAGCTTTCTTCTTCGATTCTTTCAAGTTTTGAAGGTAGTTTGATTGATTTCAGACTTGTACAGCCTGCAAAAGCTTTTTTTTCAATTGTTGTCAAACTCTCCGGAAGTGAAACTGCTTGAAGTGCAGTACAACCCTCAAATGCAGATTCCTCAATTTTACTAATACCTTCACCCATGGTTACACTTGCCAACTGCTTACAGTCTAAAAACGCGTTTTTCCCAATCGATGTGACACCTTCCGGAATTGTGACACTGATAATATTATTATTGTTTTTGAATGCATCATTTTTAATTGTTACAACATTTCCACCACCGAGACTATCAGGAATTACAACAGCTTTTGAACTGCCTCTATAACCTGTAATGGTCACATTCCCCGACCCCCATTCTTTTATGTACACAAAGTCTGAATCAGCCGCCTTTGTTTCAATAGTATATGCCGGTGTACCCACAAGTATTATTACAAAAATAAATAGCAACGCTAATATTTTCTTGATTTTCTTTCCCATAAATAACCTCCTTCTGTATCTACTTTATATTATATATTTCCTGCAATCTAAGTCAAACTATTTTTACATAATTCGTTCACTTATTTTGTTCCGTGACAAAGGGACGCTCCTCGTGACAAAAGCTACGTCCCTAAAAGCAAGGCGACGGTTTCGACATGGTTTGAATGCGAGAATTGGTCGACGACACATACTTTTGCAAGGGAAAAGCCGTGTGCAGACAAAAGCTTGATGTCGCGCGCAAGTGTCGCAGGATCGCAGCTTACATACACAAGTCGTTTTGGTGACATCTGTTTGATTGTATCAAGCAATATGCTGTCGCAGCCCTTACGCGGCGGATCGACAATGACGACATCAGGATGGCACCCCAAAGACTCCTCATCGTTCCGGTTGTTGTTATAAAACTGTGGCACAACCTCCTCGGCCTTTCCACAGAAAAATTGTGCATTAGCAAAACCGTTTTTCAAAGCATTTTTCTTTGCATCCTCGATTGCCTGCGGAACGATTTCAACTCCATACACTTTTTTTGCGTGTCTGGCAATGCTAAGTGAAATTGTACCGATTCCGCAATACATATCCCAGACTACTTCGTTCCCTGTAAGCTGCGCATACTCGATTGCCTTGTCATACAAACGTTTTGTCTGCACCGGGTTCACTTGGTAAAATGACATTGGAGAAATCGAAAAACAGACATCACCGATATAATCTGTAATCGTATCGCTGCCCCATAGTGTTTTGCACGTATCGCCAAGGATACGGTTTGTATTTTCACAATTTATGTTTATGCTCACACTTGTAAGCTTCACGTCTTTTTCTATTGCCCTGCAGTTCGTCTCTTTGCGATATTTGCCTGACTGTTTTGCGGAATTATAGCTATAAACTGCCCGCTTTAGTGCTTCTAAAACCACCTTTTCCCCGCAAGGCAGCTTTGTTTCGTTTATTACAAAGCAAACCATTAACTCGCCGGTCGCAAATCCGACTCTCGTCAAAATGTGCCGCAATACACCTGTATGTGTCTGCTCATCATATACGAATTTGCCTGTCTTATCCTGCTCTGTCTGAATAATCGTGCGAAGCTCACGAATAATAGAATCATTTACGGGATGTCCGATTACGCAGCGGTCCATATCAATAATGGAATGCGTCCGCCCCGCATAAAATCCGATTTCGACCTTTCCCTCTTTATTTACGCCGACCGGAAACTGCATTTTATTTCGATAAAAAAATGGTGTTTCCATACCGCAAACAGGTTCCATATATGTTTCCGCGTCCGCAATACCGCCTATGCGTTCCAAGCAGTTTTTCACTTTGTTCCACTTATATTCAAGCTGCTTCTCATAAGACATATGCATAAGGGAGCAGCCGCCGCAGCGTCCGGCATTTGCACACCGAGGCTCCACACGAAACGGCGATGGTTCAATAAGCGCAATTACACGTGCATAGGCATATGTTTTCTTTACCTTCGTCAGCCCAATTCGAACAACATCTCCAACGACGGCATCCTTCACAAAAACGGCAATCCCTCTGTCAGCTTCTCCCCTTCCTGTACAACCGCCGTGCTCTGTTTCATCCGTCAAAGGTAAATGTCCAATTCCTTCTCCATCATTGCCAATGTCTTCAATTGTAATAATATATTCATCGTTTTTTTTCATCATTTCGATTTGTCACTCCGGAATATAAATATGTTTATGATTCCTCTCCGTGTTTACTTGTCATTCGCACATTTGACTCAAACATCTTGTTAAATCCGAGCCACTCTGTCTTGTCTTCATTTGCCCCCAAAAGCTCCGTAAATGTCTGAAGCTTGGCATCAAGATTATCTGCATGTGCAAGTGCAAGTGCCTCAATTAACGCAGGTTTCTTAGGCGAGCCAAATTCAAGCTCACCGTGATGGGATAAAATGCAATGCTTTAATTCATTTGCAAGTGTTTTATCAAAGCCCGCAATTGTCTGAATGCGCTCGGAAATCATCATTGTTCCGATGACAATATGACCGACCAGCTGTCCCTCGTCTGTATAATCGTTTTCCGGGAATCCGGACAACTCCTGTACCTTTCCGATGTCATGAAAAATAGCAGCCGTAATCAACAAATCCCGGTTGACAGCCGGATAATTCGTTGCAATGTAATCACAAAGCTTTGCAACCGAAAGTGTATGTTCAAGCAAGCCTCCGATAAATCCATGATGAATCGATTTTGCTGCTGAATGTGCCTTAAACGTGCTGATAAAATCCTTATCCTCTACAAAAAAGCTCTTTAAAAGTGCATTTAAATGCGGTTGCTTAATACAATCAATCATTGCAAGCAATTCTTTGTACATGCCATCTATATTCTTACCGGAGCATGGCATGTAGTCAGCCGGGTCAAACTCTCCTTCGTCAGCAACACGCACACGCTTTACATTCAGCTGAAGTGCTCCGTTAAAGCTTGTCACCTGCGCATCCACACGAATATAATCCATAGGATCAAAATGAGCAATTGCATTTGTAAGCTCCCACACCTTTGCATCGATAATCCCTGTCTTATCCTGAAGCTGCATGGAATAGTAGCTCTTTCCGGCTTTTGTTTTTGCAACAATCTTGTTTTTACACAGGTATACCTCCGATACCATTTCTCCATCTCGTAATGTATTAATATAGTTCATAGTCTTTGTATCCTTTCTTAATGCTCCACTGCCTCATAGTATGCAATTAATTCTTCTCTGCAATCTAAAAAATGCCGATATATTGAATTGTCAACAACACTTCAAGCATCCGATCTCTCTTTTTTTGATTCTGTTTCGAAGGAACAGCTTCCTCAAATTGCAACCGTACAATTACTTAAAAATTAGCACAATCCCAATGTTTAATCAAGTGTTCGGGCATATTTCCTCTTTATCTTTCAGGCAAAATGCATTATTATAGAAACATATATACCCACGTACTGTTTCAGATTCTTTTTTCCGTGGGCAGAGAGGATTTATCATTAACAAGCGAGGGTGACGGATAGTTGAATATAATAA
>CALYVE010000022.1 GCA_945492935.1 uncultured Lachnospiraceae bacterium | reverse complement strand
CATAGGAAAGTGCTTCACACATCCTATGCAATAAAAAGACACTTCGTGTCAGGATGCGCACTCGCGCGCAAAGTATATGTTGCAAAAGCAACCGCGCTCGGCGCGAGAGTCTTGCAAGCAAGACTCTTTCTTGTTATTTGTTTATTTTTGAAACAAGCATTGGAAGTGCCTTCTCAAACTTAACACCATAGCTATGATTGTCGTCATCCATCGTTTTCTTAATACTTTCTACTACAAAATCAGCGGCAATTTTAGCGGATTCATAGGCATCAAAGCCTTGAACAAGTGCCCCTGTGAAGGCAGCAGCATAACAGTCGCCGGTACCGTGAGAACTCTTTGGAATTTTATCTGTGAAGTAATTTTGTACTTTCTTTGTTACTGAATCGTATACAACGACACCGATTTTGTCCGGCTCGTATGAAATGCCCTTGAGAATAATCTTTTTTGCACCGAGTGCAGAAAGCTTATCAAGAATCATTTGTACATAATCTTCGGTGTGACCGGTAAGACGAAGCTCGCTGTCTGTCATAAATGCGGCTTCTGTTATATTTGGAAGAATGTAATCAGCTGTGCCGCAAAGCTCAGCCATTTTTTTAACAAATGTCTGATCAAAGCCATAGTAAAGATTACCATTATCCGCCATGGCAGGGTCAACAATGAAGGTTGCTCCTTCGTTCAATACACTTCTTCGTAAATCCTTTACATAATCAATCTGTGTTGTGCTTCCGAGATAGCCTGTGTAGAAGCAATCGTATTTGATGCCTTCCTTTTCCCAGTGCTCACGAATTTTTGGAATGTCATCTGTTAAATCTGTGAATGTGTATCCGGTAAAGCCACCTGTATGCGTAGATAATACGGCAGATGGAAGAATGGCAGTCTCGATACCGCAGGCAGAAATGATAGGAAGTGCAACGGTAAGAGAACACTGTCCGTAGCATGAAATATCTTGTAGTGTTAATACTTTTTTATTTGTCATAATGTGGACTCCTTGTGATACTTTTTTTGTAGTATAACATTACAAGATAGAATTTATATAACCAGTTTGATATTTTTTTTAATAGCCAGAAGGATTCTTGATGCAAAAGGAGATAGAAATATGGAACGAAAAAACTGCAAATTCTTATTTGCAGTTTTTTTCGATAAACTCTTTATATATGTCTCTCATGATTGCTTGACTTTGTGTGATATCGTATTTTTTTGCAACAATTTGGTTATGCTTTGCGCATTGCGCAGCAAAGTCTTTGTTTGTATAAATGTAATCAATCGCACTTGCCATCTCATCCACGGCTGTCGGATGAATACAGAAGCCTGTCTTCCGTTGGGTTGTATAATCCTTCATGCCGTTAATGTTTGCCGAAATAAGAGGAAGTCCGCTTGCCATTGCTTCAAGCGGAGCAATACCTAATCCTTCACGGATGGAAGGGTGAACAAAGCAGTTTGCGTATTTACAAAGCTTGTCAACGTCATCTCGAAAACCAAGCAGTCTGATGTTTTTCTCTAATCCGTATTCTTTTATCTTGGATTCGTACATTTTTTGTAAATGCCCTTGTCCAACAATCAGATAATAGATATTTGGATTGTTCAATTGGTGGAGCGCTTCAATGACGACAATCTGATTTTTGCGTTCCATGAGCTCTCCGACGGAAAGAAGTATGTGTGCATTTTCCGGAATGTGAAATTCCTTGTTGAAGCTTGCACGGTCAATCTGACAGTTTGCAAATCGGTCTACATCAACTCCGACGCCGGGAATATATTTTACATCCTTCGCATGCATATGCTTTTTTGCACGATTGTAGTCTTCTTTGTTTATTGTGATAAGCAAATTTGTGCAAAAGGAGCATAGCCATTCAACAGGATAATAAAGCAACCAGTTTTTGAGGGGTGCGCCCTTAAAAAAGTGGAAGCCGTGTGCTGTATAAATTACCGGAGTTTTTGTTTTCTTTGCTGCCCTGCGACCAATAATGGAACCAAGCGGTGTGTGGCAATGAATGAACGAAATATCCTGTTCACGAATAATATCGATAACCATCTTAAGGGCTTTTTTGTTGTTCCGTAAATCAGTCGGCTTCCGTGTTGACGGAATATGGGTATAGTTTGCCCCGTTTGCCTCAAGCCACTGTTTGAATGCTTCTAGCTTTTCGGCGGAGATTGGATTTCCTTCCTTGAAATTGCCTGCAACATGAACACTGTATCCCATTTCCTTTAACAGAAGGATGTTGCTCTTATTAAATTGCTCGATCATAGCGGCGGTTGTCGCTAACATCAAGACTTTCTTCATTGCAAATTCCTTTCTTTGTGTACTTTTTTACAGTATACCCAAGTTGCAAATATCTTAACATGAAATACGATTTTGTTCAAGGGTACCCATGGAGGCGGTTTCTGTCAAGTAATCGTTGGCACGATTCTTACCGGACGCTTTCTTCACGGTGATGGTTCCATTCCGGGACCGCTTTCGCTTAGTTGCTCCGCGTAGCAGTACTAAATTCGTGCGTAGCACTCATTAAGTACTGACGGTCGCAAATGTCCCTGCATGGAATCCATCACCGTGAAGAAAGCTGGTTGTGCAAAGATTTCATTTTCTTCACAGTTTTTGCCCGCACGCTCTCTACATGGAGAAAGTTGGTTGTGCCGGCGCAAATTTGAACAAAATAACATAATATTTTGATATGATTTTGAGTAGAAATTCATTGCTAATTTCGGTATACTGTTTTCGCAGGATTTTGTTTCGGGGTTGAAAAAGAGGAAGATAAGATGAAAATAAAAAATATCGTATTTGATGTTGGTATGGTTTTGATTGATTTCCATTGGGAGAAGACGATGCGTGAGCTTGGCATTTCAGAGGATGCAATAGAACATCTAAGGGTAAATATGATACAGCATCCAATGTGGAACGAGATGGATCGTAATGTTATGAACGAAGAAGAAATTGTTAAACAGTTTAAGAAGCTTTCGCCTCAGTATGCGGATGAAATTGATTTGTTTCTGGGGAATATGGAGCATGTTGTGACAGACTTTCCTAGGTCGGGAGAATGGCTGAAGGAATTAAAGGCCAGAGGCTATGGTATTTATTTGCTTTCAAATTATCCTGAGCGTATGTTTAAGATGCATTGGGAACATTATTCCTTTGCACCATATGTGGATGGAAAGCTTGTTTCATATGAGTGTCATTATACAAAACCGGAAAAAGAGATTTATCATTTGTTGTGCGAAAGATACGGCATCGACGCGAAGGAAAGCGTTTTTCTGGACGATCGGTTCGAAAATATTGAGGCAGCGAAGGAAGTCGGTTTTTATGGAATTTTAGTACATGAACAAGAACAGGCGATTGCAGAGCTTGAACAGCTGTTGGTAAAGGAGGGAGCGTACTATTATGGATAATGGTGCAAAAGCAACTTCAAAAAGAAGTACATATCAAACGGTAGTAGACCAGATTGCGGGTATTTTCTTACCAATCATAAATGTGCTCACTGCTTCCGGTATATTAAAGAGTGTTATGATGCTTCTGGTGACTTTTCATATATTGGAAGAGACGGACGGTGTTTACCGCGTTTTTTATGCTGTTTCGGATGGCTTTTTCTATTTCCTTCCTTTCTTCCTTGCGGTAACTGCTGCTGAACAGTGGAAGCTTGATAAATTTGTTGCAATGATGATTCCGGTAGCAATGCTTTATCCTGATATTACAGCAATACTCGAAAATAACGGTTCGTTTGATTTCTTTCAACTTACCGTTCCGCCGACGGTTTTTCATTCGGGAGTGATTCCTGTTCTTCTTGCGGTCGGTCTTCTGTATTTTGTTGAGAAACCGTGTGATAAATATTTGCCTTCAGCAATAAAAGGTTTCATGAAACCGATTCTTTGTTGCCTGATTGTCCTTCCGGTGACTTTTTTGTTGTTTGGGAGAATCGGAACATGGATCGGAGATGCTCTTACAAATGCGTTCTTTCATATTTATTACTGGAATGCCGTTGTTGCAGGGGCATTTATGGGTATGATTATTCAGCCGATGGTTGTGGTTGGTGCACATTGGAGCTTGATTCCAATCGTACTTGCCAATATAGCAGCACTTGGCTATGACAATATTTTGCCACTCCTTGGAGGTGCTGTTTACGGTCAGGCGGGCGCAGCACTAGCGGTTGGTATATTGTATAAGCACAACAAGGAGAAACGTCGTATGGCATATCAGGCTTCGTTTACGGCTGCGCTTGGTGTGACGGAACCTGCGTTGTTTGGTGTAAATGTACCGCTTGGTCGTCCGATGCTTGCAGCATGTATGGCAGGTGCCTGTGGAGGTGCAATTGCAGGCTTTGCAGGTACGCATTGTCTTTCGCTTGCGTTCCCAAGCTTTATTACATGCGTAGCATATGTAGGGGATGGATTTGCATTATTCCTTGTATCGATGATTGTTTGCTTCCCGCTTGGTTTTTTATTTACGATGCTTCAAAAGAAGACGATAATAAAGCGAATGGAGACGGAAGACAAGGAAGAGAACCAGCCGGAAGAGAATGCTTTGCGTGAAACAAATAACATATAATGCTTTATCATGTCAACACTTTAATTGAATAAAGTGTTGACATATGGTTTTTTCGGTGGTAACATACATATAAATTTGATATTCAAACCGTTGATGCGGAGATAACGGTAGTGATGCTCTTACAGAGAGCCCGGTTTGCTGAGAATGGGTGGAAAACAAGCTATCAAATGGACCGCTGAGGGCGCAGCCAAAGGAACCTATGGAACTGAGTATTCTGCGACGCAGGGCATGCGTTATTTGCCGGGGATATGATAGTATCCTATAAAGAGTGTAGCTATGCTGCAAATCAAGGTGGCACCGCGGATTTTTGATAAGTTCGTCCTTGACAGAGAAATTCTGTCGAGGACTTTTTTATTGCATAAGAAAGTGCTTCGCACATACTACTATTACAGCTGCGCTCCGGTATCAGCAGAAATCATGGATGAATTGAAGGGAATCAGTTAAAATGACAAAGGTAAAAATTTGCGGAATTAGAAGAATAGAAGATGTGGCATATGTAAATACATATAAGCCGGAATATATCGGTTTTGTATTTGCACCGGGACGTAAGCGTACCGTGACATTTGAACAGGCGCATTTACTTAAGACTCGATTAAGTAACGATATTAAAGTAGTCGGCGTATTTGTCAATGCAAAACAAGAGGAAATTGTTTCGCTTGTAAATGCGGGTGTTATCGATATTATCCAGTTGCATGGGGATGAGGATGAACGATATGTTGCCTCTTTGCGAGAGAAGACAGCGGGGGTAAGCATTATTAAGGCATTTGTAATCGATAATGAAGCAGCAATTGTTAGGGCAAACGCTTTTCCATGTGATTACCTGTTGTTAGATGGCGGACTGGGTCAAGGAGAGAAATTTGACTGGAAGCTTATTTCAAAGATGGAAAGACCTTTCTTTTTAGCAGGCGGGCTTTCGGCAGATAATGTTAATGAGGCAATAAAAACGACGAAGCCATTTGCGGTTGATGTCAGCTCAGGCGTAGAGACAGAGGGCTTCAAGGATAGTAAAAAAATTAAACACTTTATAGATAAGGTTAGAGAGGAGATATAAAAATGTCAAATGAGAAAGGCAGGAATTCCGCAGGTCCCGTAGGTGAGTATGTGAAGTCTATGAAGGATTCAATGAAGGACTTGTAGGATAGAAGCATAGAGATGAAAAAGCGAGCTTAGGCTCGCTTTTTTTGTAGTATATTCCCACCATTTGTGGTATAATTTATATACTGATTTTGTACGGAAAATGATTTCAAATTTAGAATTTGGTAGTGTGAAATGAACAACTTTACACACACCGATTGCAGAGCAATCGTGACAAATGTTAGGGGGTATTTTTATGATTCGTAACGCGATTTTTGCAGAAAAGCCGGAAGATTTAGAACTCAAGGAACGTTTGAAGGCAGCGCAGGCAAAGCTTTTTGCACAACAGATGTTACTTAAGGACCACAAGGTTCCGGTTTTTGTTTTGATGGAAGGCTGGGGAACAGCTGGTAAGGGTAGCCTGATTGGCAATATTATTCAGAATATTGATCCAAGATTTTTCAAGGTGTTTTCGATGGATTCACCATCACGCGAAGAAAAACGCAAGCCGTTTCTTTCACGTTATTTTGAGAAGATTCCGGAGGCCGGCAAATTTGTCTTTCTCGATTCTGGCTGGATGGACGAGGTGACAAGTGCCCGCATAAACGGAAAGATGAGCGATAAGCTTTATGATCAGCGCATCGCAAGTGTAAAGCGCTTTGAACGACAGCTTACGGACAATGGATATCTTGTCCTAAAATTCTTCTGCCACGTGAGCCAGAAGGAACAGAAGAAGCGTATCGATACATTGTTGGCAAGCAAGGATACCCGATGGAGAGTCAGCAAGGAGGATGCTTGGCAGAACAAACATTATGACAAGTGTATGGAAGTGTTTGAGAAATATTTAGAGGATACAAATACTTCGTCTGCACCTTGGTATATGATTGATGCAAAATCACGTAAATGGGCAGAACTTCAAATTCTCGAAATAATCACACAGGGCATTGAGGTAGCATTGCAAAACCAGAGTCTTGCCGTACCTATTTTGCAAAATGTTTTCCCTATGGAAAAAATGCCGCTTCTCTCAGAAATTTCACTCGAAGGATGTGAGATGACAGAGGAAGCATATAAGGCAGAGCTTAAGGTTCTCCAGTCAAGACTCGGCGAGCTTCATAACCGTTTGTACCGAAAGAAGGTTCCGGTAGTCATCGCATACGAAGGCTGGGACGCAGCCGGTAAGGGTGGTAATATCAAACGTATTACGGGCGCACTCGACCCAAGAGGATATGAGGTGCATCCGATTGCAAGTCCGGAGCCTCATGAGAAATCAAGACACTATTTGTGGCGTTTTTGGACAAGACTTCCAAAGACCGGTCATATAGCAATCTTTGACCGTACCTGGTATGGACGTGTAATGGTAGAGCGTCTGGAGGGCTTCTGCAGCGAAAATGATTGGCGACGTGCATACAATGAAATCAATGAATTTGAGAAGGAGCTTTCTGACTGGGGTGCCGTTATTATCAAGTTCTGGGTGCAGATTGATAAGGATACACAGCTTGCGCGGTTTACAGATCGTCAAAATACACCGGAGAAGCAATGGAAGATTACGGACGAGGATTGGCGCAACCGTGAGAAATGGGATCAGTACGAGGTTGCTGTGAACGATATGATTCAAAAGACAAGCACAACCTACGCGCCATGGCATATACTGGAGTCTGTGGACAAGAAATATGCACGAATTAAGGCGCTTAAGATTGTCATCGAAGAATTAGAGAAAGTATTAGGTGAAAAGAAATAATGCAAGAGATTACAGCAAAGCTTTTTGAATTGCAAGATCTTGAGTATAGGGAATTTCATTCCAATTTAGTACCAACAAAGGACCCGGACGCTATTATTGGCGTTCGGGTTCCCCATCTCAGGAAACTTGCGAAAGAATTGATAAAAGAGATGGATGTTACACCTTTTTTGAAGGAACTTCCACATCAATACAATGAAGAAAATGTGCTTCATGCATTTTTTATTGAGGCGATAAAGGACTATGATGAATGTCTTTTGGAACTGAATCAATTTTTGCCGTATGTAGATAATTGGGCAGTGTGCGATTCGATGAAGCCAAAGGTTTTCAAAAAACATTTGGATGAACTGGTGGATGAGATTCAAGGCTGGATAGAGTCAACGCAGACATATACGATTCGTTTTGGAATCGAGATGCTTATGAACTTTTATCTGGATGAAAAGTTCAGTGCAAAATATCTGGATATGGTTGCCGGTGTAAAGTCAGAGGAATATTATGTAAACATGATGATTGCCTGGTATTTCGCAACGGCACTTGCAAAGCAATACGATGCGACAATCAAGATTATTGAGGCTGGCGTGCTTGATAAATGGACGCACAATAAGACAATCCAAAAGGCGATTGAGAGCTATCGAATTACACCGGAGCAGAAGGAGTATCTGAGAGGGTTGAAAAAATAAGATATAGATATAGGGGTGAACAAATTGAAACAAACAGATGTAACAGCACTTGGCGAATTATTAATTGATTTTACTCAAAATGGTTTTAGCAATCAGGGTAATTTCCTTATGGAGGCGAACCCCGGCGGTGCACCATGTAATGTACTTGCCATGCTCACAAAGCTTGGGTGCAAAACTGCATTTATTGGCAAGGTCGGAAATGATTTTCTTGGTAAGCATTTGAAGGCTGTAATTGAGGAAATTGGCATCGACAGCAGATGTCTTAAGCTTGATGATGAGGTTCACACAACCCTTGCGTTTGTGCACACTTATGAGGATGGGGACCGGGACTTTAGCTTTTATCGTAATCCGGGGGCGGATATGATGCTTACGGAAGCGGATGTGGACGAGGCGCTGATTGCTGATTCTAAGGTGTTTCATTTTGGCAGCCTTTCTATGACACATGAGAATTCATTTAAGGCGACTGTAAAGGCATTAGAGCTCGCAAAAAAGCATGATTGCATTATTTCCTATGATCCAAATCTGCGCGAGCCACTTTGGGATAGTCCGGAGCACGCCAGAGAGAAAATCGCGATAGGTATGGAATATTGTGATGTACTTAAGATTTCAGATAATGAGATTACATGGTTTACGGGTATGGACGACTATGATGCGGGTGTTAAATATTTGCAGAACACCTACAACATTCCGTTAATCCTTTTATCTATGGGACGCGATGGAAGCCGTGCTTATTATAAAGATTTAAGGGTAGAAGTACCGGCGTTCGTTATGGAAAACACAATTGAGACGACAGGTGCAGGCGACACCTTTGGTGCGTGTGTAATCAATTATGTGTTAAAAAATGGATTGGAGAGATTTACAGAAGAAAAGCTGATTGAAATGCTTACATTTGCAAATGCGGCGGCTGCACTTATCACAACAAAGAAGGGTGCACTTAAAGTTATGCCTGAAATTGACGAAGTGCAGGCAATCGTAGGAAAGTAAAGCAAATTGAATTGCAAGTACGGATTTTAGTACTTGCGATTTGGTACGATTCCAATAACGAGGAGTTTGAAGCTTTTGTTGGAGGTGTTTACATGAAATTATTTCACATTTCTGATTTACATATTGGTCTCAAATTAATGAATCATGATTTGACGGAAGACCAGAAATATGTTCACAATCAGATTATTGCCTACGCAAAGAAGGAAAAGCCGGAGGCAATTTTGATTGCAGGTGATGTTTATGACAAGGCAATTCCGTCTGCTGAGGCGGTGGAGCTTTTTGATGATTTTCTGAGTGAATTACATGAGCAGGCACCGGAGAGTGAAATTATGATTATCAGTGGTAATCATGATAGTGCACCGCGCCTTGATATTTTCCGTTCGATTTTGTCAAAGCAGCGGGTTCATATGATTGGCATGCCGCCGATGGGCGAGGATGAACACATTGCCCGTGTGACACTCAAGGACGAATACGGGGATGTCGATATTTACCTTCTTCCTTTTGTGCGTCCTTCGATGATTAAGGCGATTGTTGGTGTGGATGAGAATGGCAATAATTTTTCTTATGATGAGTCCGTTCGAAGATTGCTTGCAAGAGAGCAGATTGATACTAGCAAGAGAAATGTTCTTGTCAGTCATCAGTTTTATCTTCCTGCAGGAAAAACAGCAGATGATGTAGAACGAATGGATTCCGAAATTCGAATGGTCGGCAATATTGACCAGATTAAGTCGGATGTGCTTGCAGTATTTGACTATGCCGCCCTTGGACATATCCACAAGCCGATGAATGTCGGAAATGAATTTTTTCGGTATTGTGGATCGACCCTTGCATGTTCGATTAGTGAGGCAGGTCAGCAAAAGGGCGTTATCTTGGTGGAACTCGGTGCGAAGGGTGACAAGAAAACAACGGTTTTGCCGCTTGAACCATTGCATGCAATCCGTGTGATAAAAGGGTCCTTCGAAGAGGTTTTGACACAGGGCTGTGAAGACTACGTGAAGGTTGTTCTCACGGATAAGATTGACCTTGATGTTGTAGATAGTCGCGAGAATCTTCGCAATGCATTTCCGAATCTTCTTGAGATTACACGCGAGGGAGCAGAGACGGTAAGGTATGATCAAAAGGTATTCGAAGAAGAAAAGCTTGATGTATTCGAACTTTGCAGTCGTTTCCTCGGCGATGTGGAGGAACAAGATAGCAGGATTCTTCAGGAAATAATTATACAGTTACAGGAAAGGGGGGCTTAATGTGAAGCCGTTAACACTTACATTACAGGCCTTCGGTTCCTACGGAAAAAAGCAAACAATCGATTTTACAAAACCTGAGCAAAACATCTTTCTTATAACAGGCGATACAGGTGCAGGAAAGACGACGATTTTTGATGCAATCGTTTATGCACTCTATGGTGAGGCAAGCTCCTCAAGCAACAAGAAGGCGGGGTTGGAGCTTCAGGGTCAGTTTGTTGACTATGATGTTGAGCCGTTTGTTGAGCTTGTTTTTTCGGAAATGATTGGTGGCAGAGAAGAAAAATTTACTGTTCGTCGTGAACCGGCACATTTACGTAAGAAACAGCGCGGGACGGGCGTTACACCGGTTGCAGGTTCTGTGTCCTTGCTTTTTGAGGATGGACATGAGCATCCGCCGAAAGAAACCAATGCAAAGCTTATGGAAATCGTTGGTCTTACAAAGGATCAGTTTATGCAAATTGCAATGATTGCACAGGGTGAGTTCATGGAGCTTTTGCGTGCTGATTCAAAGACAAAAACAGAAATTTTCCGAAAGCTTTTCCATACAGAAATTTATCGTGATATCATTGCAGAACTTGATAATCGCAAGAAGGATATGCAAAAGGAAATGGCAATTATTCGCACCGAATGCTTGCAGGAGCTTGGACATGTTATTGTTCCGGATTATTATGTCGATGCAGCTGTTTTATCCGCGCAAATAAAACAGCTGACAAGCAATCCAAACTTCACGATGAAGGATTTGGAAGCATTATTATCTATGATTCAAAAAATGTGTGATTCGTTGAGAATAGACAAAGAATCAAGGGAAAGAAACTTCAAAACAAAGTCACTTGCGCGCGATGAAAAGCGTGATGCATTTCATCATGCCAATAGTTTACTGCAGCAGTTTCAGGCACTTGAAGCGGGGCAGCAAACGCTTCTTGCATGTGATGCGAAGAAAGAAAAAATGGAACAAAATATTGTTCTCGTAAAGCAGATTCGAAATGCATATGAACTTGCGGGTATTTTTTCGCATTTGGCCAGCTTAAACAAAAATGTTTCGGATATAAAGCTTGAAATTACAAAATTAGAGGAGCAGCTTCCTTTGTTAAAGACGCAGTTGGAGAATACGCTGGTAAAAGAGCAGGAGGCACAGAAGTTATACGATGCCCAGAACAAGGAATACGCAGCTACAGAGGTGCGTGTGAACAAGGCTCTTGAAAGCTTCTCCAAAATTGATATAGCGAACAAAGAAAAAGAAGAAGCACTCAAAAAATTAGAACAGGCAAAATTGAAGCAGGAACAGGTGAAGTCCAAAATGGATGCGTTTGCCCGGGAGGAAAATAGCTGGACGGAGCAGATGAAGCAATACGATGGTATCGGACAAAAGCTTGCAAGATGTGATGCAAAGGTTAACGAAGGCAAGCTTTTGAAAACGGAATTAAACGATATTATT
>CALYVE010000021.1 GCA_945492935.1 uncultured Lachnospiraceae bacterium | reverse complement strand
CAGACAGCATTTGTCACAAAACGGTCTTATCATTGTTGTTGTGACATTAGAGCAGGAGAGCGGACAAATTCTTGCAGGACCGGATATCGTATCAAGAGGTTTTGTATATGTACGTGAATCTGAAGATCTTATGGATGAATGCCGCATGGTAGTTCAGGAAGCTTTAGATGAATGTCTTGACCGTGGCATTACGGATTGGGGTAAGTTAAAATCCTGCGTGAAGGATGCACTTGGTGATTTCCTTTGGAAGAAAACAAAGAGAAGTCCGATGATATTACCAGTAATTACAGAAGTATAAGGGTATTTCCATGAAAGATGTTATTGAGCAAAGCAAACAATTAAATACCCGGATTAAACAATCCGCAGAATACCGAAAATATCTGGACACAAAGCGTGTTTTGTACGATAATAAGGAATTGTATAATCAGCTTCGTGATTTTAGAAATCGAAATAATGCAATTCAGGCAAAGCAGAGCGGAGATATTTTTGATGAAATGAATGCACTTCTTCGTGAATATGATGAATTGCTGCATAATTCAATTGTAAGTGATTTCATGAATGCGGAGCAGCGTATTTGCAAAATGATGCAGCAAATGTATGGTGAACTTGCTGAAGGATTGGAGTTTGATTATTAATGGGAAAAACAAATAATAAAAAGAAAAAAAAGACAAATGCTGATGAGATGGTTCGTAAGGTATTTAAGCGTTCTTCAGGCTTTATGTGGGGATTGCTTGTTAATTTAGTTATTGTTTTCTTTGTGATAAAGTTATTCTCCTATTCATTCAACTTTGCGTATGGTGTATTTGGAAAAACAGCGAAGAATCCGATGTCACGAGACTATAAGTTGATCGAAATTCAAGCCGAATCCTCCATTATGGAGATTGGTGAAGCACTTGAGGATGCGGAAATAATCAAGGACAAGTATGTATTTTGGGCTAAGGTTAAGGTCAAAGGTTACGGAGATAAAATTGTGGCAGGAAAATATACACTATGTGCGTCAATGACATATGATGAAATTCTTGAAAAGATTTGTCATATCGAGAAAAAAACAGAAGAAAAAAAGGAGTAAAGGAATGGAATTAAGTAAAGTTTCATCTTTTATCCGTTCTTATATTGCAGATGATGAAGGTCATTTAGGAGAGATTTATGCTGAAGCTGTGGAACAACAGGTCCCTGTGATTCGAAAAGAAACACGAGAATTGTTAAAAACACAGCTTTTGCTGTTGAAACCTGCAAATATTCTTGAGATTGGGACAGCAGTTGGCTATTCTTCTTTGTATATGACAAAATGGATTCCGGAAGGAAGTCACATCACGACAATCGAGATTAGTGATGAGAGAATAAAAAAGGCAAAACAGAATATAGCGAGCATGGGCAAAGAACAACAAATCACGATATTGGAAGGTGATGCAGCACAGGTGTTGAAGACGCTTTCGGACAACACATACGACTTTATCTTTGTTGATGCTGCAAAGGGGCAATATATCTGTTATTTACCGGATGTTTTGCGCGTTGCAACAGATGGTGCGCTTATTTTTTCGGATAATATTTTGCAGGACGGTGATGTTCTTGAATCCCATTTTACGGTCGAAAAACGCAATCGTACCATTCATGATCGTATGCGAGAATATATTTATGCCCTGTGCAATGAGAAATGTTTGGAAACATCGATTTTATCGGTGGCAGATGGTGTGGCATTGTCCGTTTACAAGCAAAAGTAGAGAGGTTGCGTAATGAAACAAAATGAACTTGTTGTTTCTGTTTCAAAAATCGAATATATAGAAGCTGTTTTAAAGGCCGGGGCAGATGCGGTATGCATTTGTTACAGAAGTTTTGTGAAACAGCATGGTGATGATCTTCTTTCTGTGTTAGAACAACAGCTTACGTATGTGCATTCCCTTTCCAAAAAGCTATATTTTGCTTTTGATTTCTTTGCACATAATGAAGATATTGCTATGCTAAAGGAACTGTTTTTGAAACTTCAATCACGGATAAAGGCATTGCCGGATGCGATAGTTGTATATGATCCGGGTGTGTTTCGGTTAGTGAAGATTATGCTTCCTGCGGTTGCAATTCATATTTCAGCCACGATGAATGTTACGAACAATTATGTTTGTGATCTTTGGAAAACGTATGGTGCAACCAGAGTGGAGCTTGCGCATGTTCTTTCGTCAGATGCAGCGATACAGCTAGCCCAAAAGCATGTGGAGGATGTTGAGACAGGGGTGTTTATTTATGGCATTCCATGTATATCATATTCCGGCAGAAGGTTATTGAGCGGTTTTTTGGAGGAATGTCATGTATCGGAAACCGCATCCGAATATTTTGTTATGGAGGAGCAAAGGCAAGGCGAATATTATAAAGTTGAGCAGGATGAACGCGGAACCTATGTGTTTGCTTCCAAAATGCGAAATTGGTTGTCGGAAGTCGGCCGTTTATCAAAGGCAGGAGTCACGGCGTTTTATATTGAGGGTATGGCATATGACGATGTGCAGCTGATACAGGCAGTTTCCTTGTGCAAACAAGCAATCAATTCCATTACAGATTAGCGTTTAACGTGTGAGAGCATTGCGGAGCTTCTGCAATGCTTTTTTTTCGATTCGTGAAACGTAGGAGCGGGAGATATTCAGTTTTTTTGCAATTGTCTGTTGCGTGTACTCTGACTGGTCAAACAGACCATAGCGCATGGCGATGATTAATTGTTCTCTTGCATCCAGCTCTGAAAAAAATAAATCGGCAATATGTCGGATGTGGTCGGACACAATAATGTCATGTAAAACGCTTTCTTCATCAATTCGAATAATATCAATCAGGCTTATTTCGTTTCCTTCCTTATCGGTTCCAATCGGTTCATAAAGTGAGACTTCGCGTGTTTCTTTTCGTTCCTGCCGAAGTCGCATGAGCAGTTCGTTTTCAATACATCGTGAGGCGTATGTCACAAGGCGACTGCCTTTATTTGTGTCATACGTATTGATTGCTTTAATTAATCCGATTGTTCCAATCGAAATTAAATCTTCCGTATTACGGTTTCCGGTCTGGTATTTTTTAACTATGTGAGCGACAAGCCTGAGATTGTATTCAATTAAAGTGTTACGAGCGTTTAGGTCGCCTTCTTTAAAACGTGAAAAATAGTAGGCTTCTTCCTCTAAAGACAGGGGTTGTTTAAATGTCTGCAAGATGATTAACCTCGGAAGCTGTCTTTGTATATGATATGAAACAATTGTAAAAAAAGTGCTTTTCCAAACATATACATTAAACGGTTGTTGTGCTATTATTATTTTGGATAATTGTTGATTTGAAAGGGAATATCATGAAAAACAAACTAAAGAGTTTGGCTAACGGGAAGTTTTGTGTTATATTATTTTTTGAATATTCGTTCTGAACAGGTGGAGGCTATTATGCTGCGAGCGTGTGATTTTTCGCAAATTTCAGATGGTCATACATATCAGGCAAATGATATGGTGAAGGCAGATACGTGCGGATGTGAAGGCTGTCACAAGTGTTGTACCGGTATGGGCAATTCGATTGTGTTAGATCCGTTTGATATATGGCGTATGTGCTTTTTGTCCGGTAAAGAGGATATGGGCTTTGAAGAACTGCTTGCCCGGGGAAAGGTAGAACTAAATTTGGTGGACGGTCTTATATTACCGAATCTTCGAATGAACGAGAAGGATGCCTGTAGCTTTTTGAATGATGAAGGGCGTTGTACAATCCATGCAGTCCGTCCGGGTATTTGCAGACTGTTTCCACTTGGAAGAGTATACGGGGATGAAGGATTTTCTTATTTCCTGCAAAAGGGTGAGTGCGCAAAAGAAAACCGTGTAAAAATCAAGGTCAAAAAATGGATAGATACACCGAATCTTCAAAAAAACGAAGAATATGTGCTTGCGTGGCATACATTTATCCGTATGGTTGGTGACCTGATGAATGAAATCAAGAAAAAAGGTACAAGCGAGCTTATGAATGAAATTGCGATGTATGTACTTAATACATTTTATGTAAAAACAATTCTTTTCTCAGAAGCAGATGCAAATACCGGCAAGGATTTGGACGTACTTGCATATGAGAAGCTGATTGCCATGATTGATGAGGCAAGTGCAAAGATTAAAGGATGGATTCATTAAAGAAGGGAGAAAGTCATGCTTGGTATTATTGGAGCAATGGATGAAGAGGTAAGTAAAATAAAAGAACTGATGAACGATGTTACGGTTACAACGAAGGCTTCTATGGACTTTTACAAGGGAACGATTTTTGGGAAGGATGTTGTAGTTGTTCGTTCCGGTATCGGCAAGGTTAATGCGGGCATTTGCACGCAGATTCTTGTTGATGAATACAAAATAGATGCCGTAGTCAATACAGGAATTGCAGGAAGTCTCAATGCTGATATTAATATAGGCGATATTGTTCTTTCTACGGATGCCTTGCAGCATGATATGGATGCTACAGGCTTTGGCTATGAGCCGGGGGTGATACCTCGTATGGAACAGTCGGTATTTGCTGCAGATGAGAAGCTTCGAAAGCTCGCAAAACAATGCTGTCAAAAAGTGAACCCTGATATTGCCGTGTTTGAAGGAAGAGTCGTAAGTGGTGACCAGTTTATTTCAGATCGCACAAAGAAAGAAGTCATCACAAATCAATTTGCCGGATTTTGCACCGAAATGGAAGGAGCTGCAATTGCACAGGCTGCATTTTTAAACAAGATACCGTTTTTGATTATCCGTGCAATATCGGACAAAGCAGATGACAGCGCAACCGAAGATTACCCGACATTTGAGAAGAAGGCTATTATACATAGCGTGAATCTTATGAAGGAAATGATTGCAAATTATTAATCCCATATGGAGTATTTAGATAAGGAGATTTTATGGCATGAAAAAAATCGCAAGCTTTACAATTGATCATATGAAATTATTACCAGGTCTTTATGTATCAAGAAAGGATTATGTCGGTCAGGAAGTGATTACAACGTTTGATATCCGCATGACAAGACCGAATTTTGAGCCGGTTATGAATACTGCAGAAGTTCATACAATAGAACACCTGGCTGCGACATTTTTACGGAATCATCCAATCTATGCAGAAAAGATTGTATATTTTGGACCTATGGGATGCAGAACAGGCTTTTATTTGATCTTGGCCGGTGATTATGCGTCAAAGGACATTGTGCCGCTCATGATTGAATTGTTTACATTTATGAAAGAATATAAGGATGAGGTTCCGGGTGCCTGTGCAAAGGACTGTGGAAATTATCTTGACATGAATCTTAATATGGCCAATTATCTTTCAAAAAAATATCTGGAAGATGTTTTGTTAAAGATTGACGACACAAGACTGATTTATCCGAATTAAGGACAAAAACCTGTTTATGGCAGTTTCCGTATGGTGCTATAAACAGGTTTTTTCTGAAATATTACAAAAACTATTGACCGTTTTGAAAAAACATCATATTATGAGATAGTAATCGGGCATAGTCTGAATGCTCATTTTTGCAGTTCCTGCAATTGAAGTGAGTTCAATCACCATTTCAAATTTTTTTCCACAATTATGCATGAATATGAATGAATATGAATTATAGGAGGGTTTCATGGCAAAAATACAACAATTAAATACGAAAAAGGATGAGGAAAAGCGTTGCAGTACATATCGTTCGCAAAATCAAATGGACGACAATATGCTACGCGAACAGCCGTACTACCGATATGGTATGACGAGGGAGGAAGCAATTTTGGAAGAGGAGTATATGAATCTTTGCATTGACAGCAATCCAATGATGTTTTTTGAGGGGAAATATACACCGCTTTGGAAACAAAATCTTTATCGATGATTATCTGATTTTTCTTTTTTATGGGCTCTGGTTCTGAGCCGGCATCAAATAGTACGATATATATGAAATGCATAATGTAACAGTACAATATTTTGTAGGAAAATACGTAAAAAGTATTCCATTTTCTGTGGCAGTATGATAGAATAAGACATAGTATGAATAATTATGGGTTTTTATAACTATTTATACATTAGAATCGACAAAAATGGCTTAAATACATACTATTTTAAGGAAAGGACCCATCTTTTCGGGGAATTCAGGGTGAGAAAATGAGTTTGAAAGACAGAATCATCAAAAAACTATTGAAGTTCGGTAAAAAACACAGAATACTGATTTATCCAACACTTGCACTTGTTGCCATTGTAAGTGCGATTTCGCAAATGGTTTGTTGGGGGAAAGGACATGGCAAACGATTTGTTGCATCCATTTTGATTATGGCTATGCTCGTCACACAATCGCTTTTCCTGTCATCCGATGCGGCGAGTGTCGGAGAGGAGCCTGCTGCAACACCAAGTGATGCAATTATGGAAGAGACAAGCTTTGATGAGACTGAACCTGAAGGGATGGGAGATGATGCCCCGGTTGCTGTAAGCGAGATACCGGAGGAAGAGCTTGAATATATCGAGGGCAATACAATTTATGGTGATACTGACCCGGAAAAGCCTACCCAGATTACAGTCATGTACGAGCGTGTGGATGAAAAGGGCGGCGGATTTGTTTCCGGTATAACATCGACGGTTGATGTTGATGCTGACGGCAATTTTGTTATTCCGATTCCGACGGATGAAGCGCGAATTCAGATGTTTTATTCGGAAGACAGTACAAATTTTGAGGTTTCAGCATGCTATACGGATCTTAACTGTCAGAATGAGATTTCAGGTACATCATTAACCTATGCGGATTCTGATGCTGAAGTTTCATCCGGTGTTGTTCGTCTGTATTATAAGATTCGTCGTCTGTCTTATGACCTTGTAATTGATGATGAAGATGGTTCTAATATTGCAACAAAAGAAATAGACGTTTCTGCATATACGACAGCAGGTCAGGTTACGCCGGAATTTGATTATACGGTTGATGCTGCAGTTGATATCTCGGCTTACAAGACAGGATATACATATTCGGGTGTTAACTACAGTGGCGGATTTTATCCGGCGGGAGGCAATATTCATTTCAACAATGTATCCGGTAACATTCATTTCGTAGCAAAATGGAATCCGCAGAAGGTCGATTTGACTGTCACCGGAAGACCATCCGGTCTTGACAGTGCTATCGATAATTCGATTGTTGTTGATGGTTCTGAGACGATTACGATTCCTTATACATATGGTACTGATTTGACGCTTCCAAGCAATACAATGGATGGAAATTTGTCGAGTGAAGCATACTATATTGCAAACTGGGAGATTAACGGAGTTTCTTATCAGTCAGGATGTTCGGTTCCTGCAGATGAAGCACTTGATTTTGTAACTGCAACTGCAAATGTGACGGATGCCACAAATATTAAACAGCAGTATCCGATAAATGCTCTCTGGGCATACAAGGATATCATACTTACTTCAAACAATGCCGGTCTCACAGTAGGAACAGGTGCCGGAGAAGGCGCAACGCTTACCGCGACATACGGCGATACATTTGATGTTGCTCTTGGAGCAAAATACAAGCTTGATAATATGGACAGCACCGGTTTTTCTTATGCTATTTCAGAGGCTGATAATACGATTTTGAATCAGTATGGTATTTTGCAGAGTGGATTGTCAGACGGAACCGGTAATCAGGGAATTCGTTTCTTATGTGTGGACGGAATAAAAGAGGTTCCGACATCAACCCTTCAGATTACTGTTACAATTACAGATAGCAATAATCCGGGATTTTCCCAGGTATGTCCGATTACGTTAAATATATTGCCGAAGGAAATTGAACTGGATGGCTCGACAATTAAGACTTCAGACGGACAGAAGACTCCAACGAAGGAATATGACGGAAACACACATATTGATGTTAAGTCAACAGCGGATCTGATCGGTATTATCAATGGTGATGATGTCAGCGTAGCATTTGATCAGTCGGCCAATTTTGATAGTGCTGTCGTTGGAACGGGCAAGGATGTGACGCTCACAGGTGTTATCCTTTCCGGAGCACAGAAACACAGATATACAATACCGGACACGGTTACAGTTAGTGGCATCGGTACGATTGAAGCAAAGGCACTTACACTTGTAATGTCACTTATGGATGACGAGTCTGATACCGTAAAATTCGGTATGGCTACACCGAAATACAAATTAGATTTGGACGCTGCAAGTATTGCAAATCTCGCACCTTCTGACAAAGCGGCATATGATTCCTATGTTTTGGCAGACGATACAACCGGCTTTGTAAGAGAATATATTGGTTTTACAGGCTGGTCAACACCTCGTGATTTGTACAGTGCATCAAAATCCTACACAGTTGTTCCTCTTATTTCAAGCACCGGTAAGAACTATACAGCAAGTGCAAGCGGACTTTCCATGAGCTTTACCGTTACAAGAGATGACGGAACGGATGCGTATGAATTAATCGGTGATAAGGTAAACCTATATTATAAAGGCTTGGTTGTTAAGCCTTTGAAGGATTCTACAGAATATGATCAGATTCGACGTGTAACAGATGGCAAAGATATTGCGGAAGGAACACCGGAGTCAAGCGTGGAGGCAATGGGATGGGAGAATGCGCTCACAATTGAGGATATGGTAGACGGAACAATCAGCTTCCAGATGCGTTCTTCAACAACCGGTGCCATAACAAATATTGTGACATTATCGAATTTAAATGTTGACCGTAAGGGACCTGTTATTCAGAAGATGAGTGCTTCGCCAAAGGCACAGATAAACAGCTTTAACTTTGGCTCCTACTATCATTCGCAGAATGGTATTGAGTTTATTACAGTGAAGCTTTACTACACATCTGAGGATAGTCCTTGTACGAAGTTACATTATTATTTTGTTGATGATGAAGGAAATGAAAGCGGAGAGACAACCGTTGATTTTATGGCAAATCCTGCGGAAAACAATTATGTTGCAACGGTAACCATTGGTACTGCAAACAGAGGACAGCTTGTCGTATATGCTGAGAATCTGGCTACGAATGTATCAGAGAGAAGCAGAATTCGTATGGATATGATTGATCAGCTGGCAACGACGCATGATTATTATGAGTGGATGGTCGAGAACAATATTGAGAATGCTAAAATCGACGTAACCGATGCGGATGGTATTCCTGCAACTTCAGGTACATGGTATAATCAATTAAATCTTACTGTTAACGCAAAGGATGATGAGTCGGGTGTTCATTCGATTGTTTGGAATATTACTACTCCAAACGGCAAGTTAAATCCTTCTCCGAGTGAAGAAGCATGGAAAATCGGAAAGAATATTACTTATATATTTAATTACTCCATTACCGATTCGACAATGCCGACAGGTGAATATAGCATTTTTGCAACGTTGCAGGATAATGCGGGAAATACAGTTGAGACGGATGCGGTTGGTCCATTTTTAGTTGACTGCAAGAAACCGGATTTGGCGATTGACCCAATCCTGAATTCAACCATTTATCAATCAGGAATCGATTTCCATTTTACGGTTACAGAAGGGGATGCCGAAAGTGGTATCCGCAAAGTGACATTATATAAGATGGAAGCCGGAGTAAAAACACCTGTAAAGGTTTGGACACCTGCAGATGATGCGGCAAAGCGCAGACTTCGAGTTGATGATTATCGTATTGTTAACGGAGGAACTTATATATTAGAGGCGGAAGATATTGCGGGTAATATTAGCAAAGAAGAGCGTACCTTCACGAAATTATCGACAACCGCTCCGGAACCTCCTACGATTTTCGTAGACGGAACCGGTGGAAACAACGGCTGGTACAAGGGTACCGATAAGCCGGAAGCAACGGTTGAATGCCAGACAACAACATCTGACGGTGTACCTGTTACAACAAAATACAAGATAACAACTACGAACAGCTCAGTTCAGTCAATAATAGATTCCGGACGCGATACGGATACCTTTGTAATTGATGCACAGGGTCTTGTTACGATTGAAGCATGGAGCGTGAGTGAAGCAGGTATTCCAAGTGCCACAACAACAAAAGAAATTAAAGTCGACATTGAAAAACCGACCATTGAGATTGTAAATGTTACAAAGGATTCGGATGGTCAGATGGCACTGAACTTTAGAATCAAGGATTCTGTATCAGGCGTTAATCCTTCAAAGGTAACAATAAACGGCAAAAATGTGACTGTTACGGCAGAAGAAAATGGATATATTGGCAAGTTTATTGTTACAGGTACGAATACCTATGAGTTGCTGGCAGAGGATATGGCAGGCAACCTTGCTGATGCTGTGAGTTATGTGCCACTCAGTATGACAGTCGCACCGGCAACGGATATTACGAAGACAACAGCACATGTAGAAGCAGAAATTCATGTTGGAACCTTCGATGTGAATGAATGCTATATTGCATACAGAAAAGAAGGCGAATCAAATTATCGCACTGCTTTATTTAACAAAGAAACAATCGGAAAAACAATCACTTTGAATTGTGATTTTCGCGATTTGGCTGCTAATACAGTCTACGAATATAAGGTGTATGCAAGCAATGAAAAGGCAGAAAGCTGCATAGAGGAAGGAAGGTTTAGAACATTAGCTGAACGAGCATCCGGCGTTGTATATGGCACGGTCACATACGATCCTTCTCTGGTTAACAAGGATTATCCGGTTTATGTAAGTCTTTATGATGCCAATTCGATTGTAGCAAGCAAGAAGCTTTCAGCAGAGAGTGAGACAGATTACTCCTTTGGAAATCTTTCAGATGGATCATACAGAGTTGTTGCAACAAACGGAATGTTAATCGAGACAGCAGCCGTTACACTTGAAAACGGAGGCGTTATTCTTCCTAAGACTTATGCAAATGATGGTGGTGTAAATCTTGTATTAAACGGATTCAATACAAAGGTTGTTATTGAAGATAATTCCATTAATCTGACAGCAGATGATTTGGAGAGTCTGTATGATAATTCCATTTACAAGGGAATTCTTACGGATGCCGATATTGCGGCATTGCAAAATGGCGGCAGTATGACTGTAACGCTTTATGCAAATTATATGGATGCCGGCGATTTATCATCCGAAGAAGCAAGAACCTTTGCAAATGCTATGGAAGAAAACGTAGTGATTGAACGATACATTTCCCTTCGAATTGTGAAGGAAGTTTGGGATGCCGACGGCAATAATATCAATGGAACTCCAATGGAGATTCCTGAGCTTTATAATCCAATCACAGTTTCCTTCCCGCTTGGTTCACTTTCGGGACAGAAGATTTATGTTGCAGCCGCACATGAAAACAATGGTAACTATTCATACTACAATTGGACATCAGCTCCTGAGGCTACAATCTCAAGAGATTATGTAACAATTCAGACAAGATATTTCTCGGTATATGCATTGTATCGTGTGATTCCATCAGAGAAGACTTACAAGGTAACTTGGAAGGATGGTGATGGTCAGGTTATGAAGACAGAAACTGTCAAGGAAGGCACAGCCGCAACGCCGCCAACAAAGATGCCTACAAAGAAGGCAACGAAGAATTACACATACAGGTTTACGGGCTGGGATACGGATTATTCGAATATTACGAAGGATAGTGTGATTTTGGCTAAGTTTGAAGCAATTAAGATTCAGCCGGACACACCGACGGATGATCCGACGGATAAGCCAACCGACAAGCCAACCGACAAGCCGGGTAGTACAGAGGCGCCTCCTGCAGATATTACAATTCCGGATACGACACCGAATTCTTATACATATTTGGGTTCACCGGAATCACCAAAAACAGGCGATGGTACACCAATTGTATTACTTTTCATTATG
>CALYVE010000020.1 GCA_945492935.1 uncultured Lachnospiraceae bacterium | reverse complement strand
AAATAATATGTTATATTGGTAGTGTCAATTAGTACTTAATTGAACCTCCGACGTGATAGAGAAGCTCTTGCATGATGATTCATGTAGGAGCTTCTCGAGCTTTGGGAGAGGGGAAAAACATGGCTAAAGAGTTTGCTAAAAAGTTTTATAACAGAAAAGGATGGAAGCTTTGCAAGGATTCATATATCGCAGACAGAATCATGATTGATGGTGGTTTATGTGAAGAATGCCATGAGGCAGCAGGATACATAGTGCATCACAAGATAATATTGACAGAGGACAACATAAACAATCCGGAGATTGCACTCAATCATGATTACTTGGAGTACGTTTGTAAAAAATGTCACGATCAGTTCGATGGACACGGTATAGGAAACAAAAGTAAATACAAACCATTATTCTGTTTTGATGAAGCTGGACAACCAATATCATTAAGAGATATTGATATACTCCCCCCTAAAAAATATTAGATATTTATCTAAGGGAGACCGTTGGGCGGGGAATGATTTAACACACAAGTCATCATAAGGGGGGGGTGGTTACGATGGTAAATGAAGATGAATTCCTCAAAGAGGAAATTCGAAGAGAGTCAAAAAGAGACAGTATTTGCGAGTATTTGGATAAACAAAAAAGAATTAAGAAAGAGATAGGAAGACTTAAGCGCTTGTTTAAGGAAATTGACGAAAATAAGAAAAAGTTAGTACAGACGACTATTGAAGATGTGGCTTTCTTGACAGTAACCATGCAGGACTTGCGTGAGAACATCGTCAGAGACGGAACTACCTGTGAATATAAGAATGGTGAAAATCAATATGGAACCAAGCAGAGTCCGGATGCTCAATTATATCTGCAGATGTCGCAGAAGCAGACGCAGGCAATGAAGATATTAATGGACTGTATGCCTAAGACATCAGCTGTTCCTGTTAAGGATGATGGATTTGACGATTTTGTTAAAGGGCGTGATTAAATGCTCAGATATCCGTTAAGCTACAATCCAATCCTGGAATATTGGGAGAAGATTGAGAGAGGAAGTATAACAGTATGTAGAAAAACACGTCAATGGTATAAATATCTTGTTGACAGAATATATAATCCAATACCAGAAATGAGATATGATTCAAAACGAGGAAATCATATCTTAGAATTTGCTGAAAACTACTGCTGCATCAGCTCCGGAAAAGGAGCAGGGCGGCCGGTAGTATTAGAGCTTTGGGAAAAAGCACACCTGGCAGCAGTATTCGGATTTGTAGATTCAAGAGGTTACAGAACCTGTCAGGAATCAATTCTGATAGTAGGTAAAAAGAATGGTAAATCATTGCTTGCATCAATAGTTGGTATTTACATGCTTATTGCAGATGGTGAGAAAGGACCACAGGTATATTCGGCAGCAACAAAAAGAGACCAGGCTAAGATTATATGGACAGAATCTTCCAGAATGGTAAGAAAGAGTAAGTCGTTACTCAAAAGAATAAAACCGAGAGTAGCAGATTTATCTTCAGAAGATTACAACAATGGAACTTTCAAGCCTCTGGCAAGTGACTCAGACAGCTTGGATGGTCTCAATATACACTGTGCTTTGCTTGATGAGATTCATCAGTGGAAGAATGGTAAAGCATTATATGACATATTAGCGGATGGAGTTTCAGCAAGAACACAGCCGCTTATTTATATTACATCAACAGCAGGAACCATACGAGAGGATATTTACGATCAGAAATATGAGGAATGTGAACGAATCATAAACGGATTATTTGATGATTCGGGCTACAAAGATATTCATGTATTTCCATTCATTTACGAGCTGAATGAGCGTAAGGAATGGACGGACAAGACGAAGTGGATTGAAGCTAATCCTAACCTTGGAGTAACTAAGAAATGGGAGTACCTGGAGCGGAAGGTTAAAAACGCTCTCGAGAATCCGGCACTTGTTAAAAACCTTGTATGTAAGGAGTTTAATATACGGGAGACTTCATCAGAAGCTTGGCTGACTTTTGAGCAGCTTAACAATACCGAGACATTTGACCTTGCAAAATTAAAGCCTCGATATGGAATCGGTGGTTGTGATTTATCAAGCACAACAGATTTAACCAATGCAACAATTATGTTCAGGGTACCTGGAGATCCAAGATTCTATGTTCTACAAATGTATTGGCTTCCGGAAGACATACTCGAAAAGAGAGTACGAGAAGACAAGATACCATATGACCTCTGGGAAAAGCAGGGACTATTAAGAACTTGCCCGGGAAACAAAGTTCATTACAAGTATGTGGTTCAATGGTTCCAGGAAGTTCAAGAACAATTAGACATATATATCTATAAAGTCGGCTATGATTCATGGTCGGCTACTTATTTTGTCGAGGATATGAAAAACACATTTGGAGCGTCGGTTATGGAGCCGGTTATTCAGGGAAAGAAAACTCTTTCAAGTCCAATGAAATCTCTTGGGGCTGACCTTGACAAGAAATTAATTATATACAACAACAATCCTATCCTGAAGTGGTGCCTTGGTAACACTTCGATAGATGTTGATAAAAACGACAATATTCAGCCATCGAAAGGGCATATGGGAACCAGACGTATAGATGGTATGGCCGGACTGCTGGATGCTTATGTAGTTTATGAGAGAAACATGGAGGAATACTTGTCGATGATTTAAAAAGTTGCACCGGTGCAACAGAAAGGAAGGACATGGGATTATTCAATAAAAAGCAAAAGAATGTTTCATCAGAAGCAATCTACAAGATGATTACAGATGTTGGTAACGGATTTTATGCGTGGAATGGAAAACTTTACTATTCCGACATTGTAAGATCATGCATCAAGCCAAGGACTAAGGCACTTGGAAAGATGGTAGCTAAGCATATTAGGGAAACCATTACAGAAGAAGGTAAGCACATAGAGTCTAATCCGGTAACATACATACGAATGATGCTTGAAGAACCGAACGAGTATATGTCATTCCAGATGATGATTGAAAAGGTATCAAATCAGCTAGCGCTTAATAATAACGCATTTATATTAATACTTAGAGATGCATTTGAACATCCTGTCGGATTATATCCAATAATGTGTAGCAGCGTTGAGGCAAAATATGTTAACAATGAATTATACCTGAGATTTTATCTTCAGAATGGAAAAATAAAAATGTTTGCATACAAAGATATCATACATTTAAGGGATGATTTTACAAACAATGAACTATTCGGAGATGATCCAACGCAGGCACTTTCACCTGTAATGAATGTAGTAAACACTATAGACCAGGGTATTGTACATGCAATAAAAAATAGTGCAGTAATTAGATGGCTTTTGAAATTTACTACATCGATGAGACCGGAGGATTTGAAAAAAAATGCTCAGGAATTTGCAGACAATTACCTTGCAATGTCATCATCTAGTGCGGGAGTTGCAGCAGTTGATTCAAAGGCAGACATCCAGCAGGTTAGCACTTCGGATTTTGTGCCAAACGCAGAACAAACAGACAGATCAACTAAAAGAGTATATGAATTTTTTGGAACAAACGAAAAAATCATAAATTCTACATTTAATGAGAACGAGTGGGTAGCATATTACGAAAATGTAATTGAACCGATTGCAACACAGATGTCAAATGAATTTACCCGGAAGCTGTTTACAAGAAAAGAAAGGGCCTTCGGAAACAAAATCATATTTGAAACTAGTAATCTTACATATGCTTCAATGTCAACCAAGCTTCAGCTTGTTACAATGGTCGACCGCGGTATTATGACACCTAACGAAGTAAGATATTACTTCAATCTGGAACCAATCGATGGTGGAGATGTAGCATTGCTTAGAAAAGATACTGGAAAACTCAAGGAAGGAGGGGATGAATAGTGAAGGATATATCTATTAGGGGTACAATCGTAGCGAGCGAAGATAAATGGATATATGATTGGTTAGGTTATGATGCCACATGTCCGAAGGATATTGAAAATGCATTGAAGGAGGCGAACGGAGATGATATTACGTTTTTGGTAAACTCTGGAGGCGGAGATGTATTTGCCGGGAATGAGATTAATTATTTAATTTCACGGTATAGAGGAAAAACAATTGCTGATGTAGTTGGAATTGCGGCATCGATAGCAACAGTAGTGTGTTGCGGAGCCAATATAACAAGAATGGCAGCAGGTGCTCAATATATGATCCATAATGTTTCGTCATATGCTGAGGGAGACTATAATGTGATGGACAAAGCATCGCAGATACTTCAGGTTGCTAACAAAACAATCTCTAACACGTATCGTTTGAAAACTGGAATGAGTGAACAGGAATTATTAGATCTAATGAATGAAGAAACCTGGATGGATGCTGTTAGAGCGAGAGAGCTAGGTTTCTGTGATGAAATCATAGGAGACAAAAATGATACACTCACAGGTAAAAGTTTATATAATGCGACTCCGTTCGTTAACATATTAAGTGACGAAACAAAGGAACGCATAAGAAATCAGGTTAAAAATCCGGACATTCAGAAGAATGAACCGGATATTTTAATATTACGTAACAGAATAAAAATAGAAAGAATGAGAGGAGAAAAGTTATGAAATTCATGAACGTAATTAAGAAGTTCGGCAGCAAGGCCGACATGGTTGAGTATAGAAACTCTATGCTTGACGAAGCAGAAAAGCTGGTTGGAGATGGTGACATTGAAGGTTATGAGGCAAAGCTTAAGGATGTTGAGATATTCGACAATGAGTATGCTGAATACACTGAAAAGATTTCCAATATTGAGGCGCTTAAGGGTGCAGCATCTGTAAAGAGTGTACTTAATAATGATGCATTAGTTGCAGCATTTGAGGTGCAGGACAATGATATTGAATACCGTAAGGCATTTATGAACTTTGTAACAAAGGGAGTTCAGATTCCAACGGAATTCAAGAATTCAGATCAGTACACAACAACAGCTGATACCGGAGCTGTAATACCTACAACAATCATCAATAAGATTATCGAGAAGCTTGAGAATGTAGGTGGAGTATATGCGAAGCTTACTAAGACATTCTATAAGGGAGGAGTGTCAGTACCAACATCTGCAGCGAAACCTACTGCAACATGGACCAGTGAGAGAGGTGGTTCTGATAAGCAGAAAAAGACGCTTGGTTCAATTACATTTACGTATCATAAGCTTAGATGTGTTGTTGCAGTATCGGTTGCCGTAGACAATGTTACATTAGATGTATTTGAGAACACTATAGCAAAGAACATTGCAGATGCAATGGTTAAGGCTATTGAGGATGCAACATTTAATGGTACTGGTGCAGAGAATAATATGCCTGTAGGTATTCTTACTGTTACGGTACCGGATGGTCAGACTATCAATATTACAGAAGGTAATGATCTAACATATAAGGACTTATGTGCTGCAGAGGGTGCACTTCCGGAAGCATACGAGTCAGGTACAGAATGGTACATGAAAAAGGCTACATACTACAATAAGTTTGCTGCTATGACTGATAACAACGGTCAGCCAATTGCGAGAGTGAATATGGGTATTGATGGTAAGCCTGAGGCATCGCTCCTTGGAAGAAAGGTTAATTTTGTGGAATATGTACCTGCATTTACAGCATCTGTTGAAAAAGATACACCATTTGCGTGTATGTTCAACTTTGCTGATTATATTCTTAATACAAACCTTCAGGTTACAATTAAGGAGTATGAGGATCATGAAACAGACGATATTGTAAAGAAGGCGATTATGCTTGTTGATGGTAAGCCGGTAGATGTGGGATCACTTGTAGTAATGCAGGTAAAAAACTCATAAACGCTGATAGTACTAAGACTTATACAAAGGGGGAATTAGAAGCTTTGACAGTCGCTGAGATAAATGTATTAGCGGCTGAATTAGGCTATACTATCAGCGGTTCGACTAAAGCGGCTAGAGTATCGAGCTTTTTGACGGCTCAAGAGGGGGTATAATCCATGATTACACCTAGCGATATAGCTCAAAAAATGAGAATAAGCCATGATGGATTAAATGATGAAATCCAGGATAACATCGATGCGTGTATCCTGGATTTTAAACGTGTTGGAGTAAATATCAATACAGAGGAATCAGACAAGCTTATCGATAAAGCTATAGAACTTTATTGTAAGGCTGAGAATGACTATCAGGGAAAGGGCGAAGAATTCAGACGAAACTACGGAAAGCTCCGTGATGCAATTAGTCTCTGTGAGGATTATAGAAAGGGTGATGCTTAGGCATCGCCCTTTTGATTTAGAGGGAGGCGGATATGTACGACGAGAAAATAGCTTTAAGAAGTTATGCGACAACGGATGAAAAAGACGAATATGGAGATTATAAGCAAATAACAATTGATAGAACTATATGGGCCGAAGAATTATCTATCGGTATGAAAGAATTCTATCAGGCGCAAGCTCCTGGTTATAAACCTGAGATTAAATTCAAGATAGAAGACTATCTGGATTACAAAGGCGAGGAGGAAGTAGTGTATAAAGGTATTGTTTATAAGATACTCAGAACATATAAGTCTAAAGGTAATTCGTTGGAAATTACATGTTATGGGGGTGTTCATGATGAGTGTGCCGAAGTCGGTGATTAGGACTACAAAAGACGGCTTCACTATCGTTGATAACTGTGACAAGGTAAATTACACAGTTACAGAACTGACGAGAGCAGCACTACGTGATGTCGGAAAGTTTCTAACAAGGCAAATGAACCAGAAGGCTCAGGCAGAACTGAAAGGAATGAAAAATAATCCTCGTGTACGAGGAAAAAATTCTGCGTTTCAATATTGGAATAGAAAGAATGAAACGGATTTGCAAGTAGGCGTAAAAGGAGCTCAATGGTATTCTTACAAGCAGGAACTTGGACAAGATAAAATGCCGAAGAAATCTATAATTCAAGGAACTGTAGAAGCTCATATTGCCGATATTGTCACTATTGAAAGCCAATACTTATCAGCACTTGAAGATGAGGCGGTAGCACTTTCAAAAATAGATGAAGAAGAACATATGGGAAGTGAGGAGTAATGAAATCATATATCGAAGAGATGCTTGAGAACGTAACCGGATTCAAAGCATATGAGATGGAAGCTCCTGAAGATGCTGCATATCCGTATATTGTGTTTGAAGCAAGACGATTAGGCGTAGTCGACTACATTGAAAACTTTGTTCTTGAAATCAACGTCTGGGACAAAAACAAAACGTACAACCGAGTGAACGGAATTACAGACAAGATTGAGAAAGCGCTTGATCATGAACGCAATCTCAATGATAAGAAGCTTGGGATTTTCTATAAAGGGAATAGGCAGCCCGTGCTTGACGAAGACAAGCAGATAAAAAGAGTAAGAGAACAATTTGACATGATTGTTATTGAAAGGAGATAAAAATGGGAACATACAGTGGTTTTACAGAGGAAACAACAAAGCATTTGTTGCTTGACGCAGGTGCATTCTTTAAGAATTTTGACATTGAAACTGATACATATGAGAGTGCTTTAGCATCAGGAAAGCTTATTGGTGCTACGAAAGACGGTGGAGAGTTCCAGGCAAAGCCGGAACTTCGTCAGATTCAGGTCGATGGCGTTAAGGGGGCTGCAATGGGACTTGACGTTGTTGATTCCTGGAATGTATATATCAAGGCTAATGTACTTGAGATCAAAAAGGAGACAATTGTATCAGCTCTTTGCACTGCAAGTGTTGATACTGAATCGAAAGAAGATTATGACATCATCACGGCAAAGAATGAAATTTCACTGTCTAATTACATCGATAATATCACTTGGATTGGAACATTATCAGGAACAGAAAAACCGGTAATCATTCAGGTGGAGAATACAATTGATACAGAAGGTCTTACTCTTGCAACGAAAGACAAAGATCAGGCTGTTATCACAATGACATTTGAGGGAAGGTATTCGATGAAGAATCTTGACAGGCCACCGTTCAAGATCTTATATCCGAAGAACCCAGCCGCAGCGAATGAACCGGGCACAGTGAATGAATCAGATACGTACTAGTATTTTAAGGAGGTCAATATGAGTAAAAAATTGACATTGCCAGATAGTTTTGCACTTGCAAGAATCATAAAAAAGGCGAATCTCAAGCCGCTATTTGTAGATGTTTCAGAACATGTAATCGATGGTGTTGTCGATAACGATAAGGCAATTGAATTTCTAGCGGATGTAATGATGCAGCTCAGTGAGGAATCTGTTGAGAATGATATTTATATGTTCCTTGGAGGTTTATTCGAGATGAAGCCGGATGAAGTTATGAAGCTTGGATTTGATGAGCTTTTTGATAAGTTCAAAGAAATCGGCAAGGAGAATAATCTTGTAAATTTTATAAGTGGAGTTCGCAAGTTGATGAAATAGAAGCTTGCGATCTTCTTTTTAGTAGATATGGTGTTATGGCAGACAGGGTGCTTTCTATGGAATTAGATAGAGGCATCCTGTTTTTGCGTAAAGCGAGAGAAAAAGAAAACGAAGATAAACTATTTCGAAGATGGATAAGCGGATATCAAGATAAAGTATCATTCGATGAATTTAAGAATTCTGTGTTTGAGGAAGCGAAAAAAGCAAGAAAGAGTGAGAATCAATCCGCAGAGGACATTCTTGAAAAGGTTAGAAAAATTATTAATAAGGAGTAGATTATGGAATTATTCAAATTATATGGCTCCATTATGGTTGATTCTGACCAGGCACAAAAAAGCATAAGAAAAACAACGGATGAAGCAAGCTCATTTTCAAGCAAGCTAGGAACCGGTATTAAAGTCGCTGCAAAGTTAGGAGCGGCAGTTGTAGGAGTAACAACAGCTGCTGCTTCATCCATTGCTTTGATTACAAAATCAGCAATTCAGAGTTATGCCGAATATGAACAGCTTATCGGAGGTGTAGAAACGTTATTCAAGGATAGTAGCGACATTGTTATGGGATATGCTGAGGAAGCTTACAAAACAGCAGGTTTATCTGCAAACCAATACATGAAGACGGTTACGGGCTTTTCTGCATCACTTCTGCAGTCTCTTGGTGGAGATACCAAGAAGGCAGCAGAGGTTGCAGACTTGGCAATCAAGGATATGTCAGATAATGCGAACAAGATGGGGACATCGATGGAATCCATCCAGAATGCTTATCAAGGATTTGCGAAGCAAAACTATACCATGCTTGACAACTTGAAACTTGGATACGGCGGAACGAAGTCGGAAATGGAAAGACTACTTGAAGATGCTGAAAAGCTGAAAACGGCTCAGGGTGAGATTGTGGATTATTCGATTGATTCATATGCAGACATCATCGATGCGATTCATACAATTCAGGTCGAGATGGATATATACGGAACAACGTCGCAGGAAGCTTCGTCAACTATTCAAGGTTCATTTGAATCAATGAAGACTGCATGGCAGAACTTCATCACGGGAATGGCAGATGAAGATCAGGACTTTGACATACTCCTGAACAACTTAACGGATTCGATTGTGACATTTGGAAAGAATATCATACCTAGAATTGAGCAGACGGTACCACGAATCATAAAAGGACTTTCCGGAGTTGTTAAGATAATGATTCCATATGTACCAAAAGTACTGAATGAACTTGTGCCGGCACTTTACAATGGAGCACAGCAGATTCTTAAACTTGTAATCGATGATTTACCGGATATGCTTGGAGAACTGTTTGGAGACACGGGACGACAATTTGGAGAGACAATCTCGACGGTTGTATCGGATATTGTACCTATAATCACAAACTTGGCAGAAACGGTTATGCCGATTGTGATTGATGTGTTCCATTTATTCAGTAGTGCATTATCTGCAGTTGTTCCGGTTGTAGAGATGGTTGCAGAGGCAATTGACAATCTTCATATTCTTGATGTGATAAACGGAATAATGGAAGTTGCAGGAGGAGTTATATCTGTACTTACCTGGACATTTAAGGACAATACAGTTGCTGTAAGCGAAAATGTTAAGGCTGCAAGAGAAGCTGCAAACGCAGCAAGAGAAGAATCACAGGCATTCCGGGACATGAAGGCAGCAGTTGATGAAAAGGCGGCTGCTGATTTATCAAACATATCAAACACAGAGAGATTGTGGAGCGAGCTTCAAAAGCTGACAGACGAGACCGGTAAAGTGTCAGAATCTGACAGAGCAAGAGCTGAATTCATAATCGGTGAATTGAATGATGCGCTTGGTACTGAAATTGAAATGGTAGATGGTCAGATTCAGAGCTACGAGGAACTGCAGGAGTCAATTGCAAACACAATCGAAATGAAGAAGGCTGAGATTATGCTTCAGGCGAATGAAGAAGCATATACAGAGGCTGTGAAGAATTGCAATGAACAAAAAAGAAAATCAGGTGAATCATATACAGCATGGAGAAAAGCACAATCAGAAGCGAATCGCCTTTATGATGAATTGGAAGCATTGAAAGCGCAAGAAACTGCAAACATGTTTGATGGAACAATGCATCAAAGAGTTGTAGCTGCAGAAGAAGCGTACAACGAGCAGGCGCAAATTGCTGCAAATCTACACAGCACTTATGATGAAAGTGCAGATTTGTATGCAGAATATTGCTCTACGATAGAAAAATACGAAGCTGCAAGTGTTGCAATGCAACAGGGTAATGCTGAAGAAGTAATGAATATATACGATAGAAAAGGACAAGCGATGCTTAAGGCTGCTGATATAGCAGGACAAGCAACCGAACAGCAAAAGCAACAGTTCTTGGAACAGGCACAGCAGATGTCAGCTGAATATGCATTTTTAGCCGAAGAATATCTGAAAGGCTCGGAAGGCATTACGGAAAAAATGGTGCAAGATGCCGGAGTAAAAGCGGAGCTTGCTTGGTCAGAATATCAAAAAGTCGGTGGAAGTATGTCAGACGGAATTATTTCAGGTGCATTAAGCGGAAGTGATGCTGTAAATAAAGCAATAATGGCGATTGTAACAAATGGCCTGAATGCCGGACAGGGAGCAGCAACCACATATTCTTCTTCTACAGGAACATCAAACTATGTTCCTAAATCTGCAAATACTACACAAAATGCATCTTGGTACGCACAGACTTATGGCGGAAGAGCCCATGCGAAAGGAGGTATTGTCAAAAAGGGTGAAATTGCATTTCTGGAAGGAGAAGGAACAGAAGCTGTTGTTCCTCTGGAAAAGAATAAGGAATGGATTTCAAGAGTTGCGGAAGATATGAATTCATCTATTGCATACAATGTAGGAAATGTATCAAATAAAACTCTTGAAGATATCTATGAACTTATGAAGACAATGGCAATAAATCTTCCTGAAATGATGGCAGATGCAATGGCAAGTGTGAAGCTTGGTGTTGATAAGAGAGAGTTCGGAAGGTTAGTAAGGCAGGTGAACGCATAAATGATTGAAAAGATAATATACAAGAACCACATCAATGAAATTATTGAATTTGGTGATGCTGATGCATTCGCAAATGAAAACACTTTGCATGATTTTGAATGGACAGTTACAAGCAAGAATAATCGCATTTCTTCTCTTGATAAGAAGCTTACAAAGAAGCAAATTCCTGTTGTTATTAAATGCAGTTCGGATGAAGAAGGAATTGCACTTAGGAATAGACTTTTTGAGATTTGCGAAAAAGATGTTCTTTCTATGAATCATGGAAGGCTTATAATCGGTGATTATTACATGAAGTGCTTTGTTACCTCTTGCAAGTATTCCGGTTATACAAAATCAAAGCAGTATGCAAAGATGACACTTACCATCCAAACCGATTATCCTTATTGGGTAAAGGAAACATCAACGACTTTTGGAATAAGTGAACTGTCAGAAGGAAGCAATCTTGATTACAACAATGATTTTCCTTACGATTACAGCAATATTCAAATCAATAAGCTTTTGAATACAGATTTTGTCCCATCAAACTTCAAAATAAGGGTATACGGACCGTGTGTAAATCCATCAATTTATATTGGTAATCATGAATACAATGTGAACGTGACAGTTGATGAAGGCGAATATCTGACAATTGATTCTTCAGAAAAAACAATCACATTGACGGATAATATTGGTTCTGT
>CALYVE010000019.1 GCA_945492935.1 uncultured Lachnospiraceae bacterium | reverse complement strand
GAGCCAATCCTTAAATTCTTATTCCTAAGTCACACCCCTCCTTAAAAAAGTATAGTACCAGCGCTTTGAAATGTAGATCTTTTCTATCTTTTTGTTAGAATAAATTACAATGTTAAAGGTTGTAACGTTCATATCGGTTTCCGTAGCTCAGCAGGATAGAGCAACCGCCTCCTAAGCGGTAGGTCGGGCGTTCGAATCGCCTCGGGAACACGCAAAGCCATCTCAATTAGAGATGGTTTTTTCATAAATATGATTGGTCAAAAAACGTCCCCGATTCTCCGAAATATATCGAAAAAAGCCTATTCACTATTAAAATCGAAGAACAATTCCTTGTAAAACCAAACAACAATTCACGCCGAATTCTTGAAAAACTGTGGATATTCATATGAAATATATTTGTCCGTCTATACTGAATATTATCCCACTTGAGCTTTCATCGAAGTGGTATTACATGGATGCAAACGGTGTTATGGCTTGCAATGAGACTCTGACCATTAACGGAAAAACATACAAATTCAGTTCTACCGGTGCATGGATCCGATAACGGAGACGAAAAATACAAAGGTATCCCTGGTATACCATCAAAAAAGCACGAAAAACCGTGGAAAGAGTATTCCCGGTACTATTTACCATTTTATAATTCCTGTATATGATAGCAGTGTAGCCGAGTGATTCGGCGAACGAAAACCTTACAATATTATATTTTTAGGAGGATTTATTTATGAAAAAGGTACGTAAGTTTGGTGCAATTGTTGGATTGATGGCAGTTATGATGTCAGCTCTTGCAGGTTGTGCAAAGAAGACAACATGTGAGATATGTGAAACAAAGCAAAAGTGTAAGCAGAAGGAGTACCTCGGTGAGAAGGTATGGATCTGCAAAGACTGCGAATCAATTATGGATGCATTTATGAATGGCGACGTTCAATTCTAAGAAAAACCAATTTGTCATTATATTTGAAATAATTTATCCGGGTGAAGCTTATGGCTTCACCTGGTTACTATTTTAATTTGGAGGTGTACTATGGGACTGATTAAAGCTGCATTTGGCTCTCTTGGCGGGGTAATGGCAGAGCAATGGAAGGAATATTTCTATTGTGAGGCAATGGAAAAAGATGTTCTTGTCGTAAAGGGCATGAAGCGTGCAGGTGGCAATTCATCCAATACGCATGTACAGGACAATATTATATCGAACGGTTCAACGATAGCAGTTGCTGATGGACAATGTATGATAATTGTGGATCAGGGTAAGGTAGTGGATATTTGCGCAGAACCGGGTGAATATACATACGATATGTCCACTGAACCGTCCCTTTTCAGTGGATCCTTGAGTGAGACAATTCCACAGATTTTCAGCAATATCGGAAAACGTTTTACATATGGAGGTGAGCCTCCAAAGGACCAAAGAGTATATTATGTAAACACAAAAGAACTTCTTGGAAATAAATACGGAACTGCAAATCCTGTTCCGTTTCGAATTGTAGACAAAAATATCGGACTTGATATGGATGTGTCCGTAAAGTGCTTTGGAGAGTACAGCTATCGAATTACAAATCCGATTTTATTTTATACAAATGTTTGTGGCAATGTACCGGATGTATATTTCAGAGATGAGATTGACAGTCAGCTGAAATCAGAATTGCTTACTGCATTACAACCAGCTTTTGCACGTATATCTGAAATGGGTATCCGATATTCTGCACTGCCGGGCCATACAATGGAGCTTGCGGATGCCATAAATAAAGTATTATCTGCAAAGTGGCGTGATACACGTGGAATAGAGATTGCGTCCATCGGTGTATCTTCAATCAAAGCATCTGATGAAGATGAAGCCATGATTAAAGAGTTGCAGAGAAATGCAACCTTCCGTGATCCGACAATGGCAGCCGCTCACCTTGTAGGTGCACAGGCTGCTTCTATGCAGGCTGCTGCAAAAAACGAGGGCGGTATGGGTGCAATGGGCGCATTCATGGGAATGAATATGGCAGGAAATGCCGGCGGTATGAATCCACAGAGTTTGTTTGCCATGGGCCAGGCGCAACAACAGGCACAGCAACAGACACAGCCTGCTGCTCAACCACAGCCTGCTGCTGATTCATGGAAATGCGCTTGCGGAAATACTGTAAGCGCAAAGTTCTGTCCGGAGTGTGGCGCAAAGAAGCCGGAAGCGAGCGCAAGCGATAGTGTTGGCTGGCTTTGCAGCTGCGGTGCTACAAACAAAGGTAAGTTCTGCTTTGAATGCGGCGCAAAGAAACCGGCCGGAGTACCACAATATAAATGTGATAAGTGTGGCTGGGAACCTGCGGATCCGACAAATCCACCAAAGTTTTGTCCGGAATGCGGCGATCCATTCGATGATGGTGATATTCAAGGAGGAAATTAAGTATGGGATTATTTGATAAAAAGTATTGTGATATATGCGGTGAGAAGATTGGTCTTCTCGGCAACAAAAAACTGGATAATGGTAATTGCTGTAAAGAATGTGCCGGAAAGCTTTCTCCGTGGTTTAGTGAAAGAAGACATAGTACAGTAGATGATATAAAAAGTCAGCTTGAATATCGTGAAAATAACCGCGCGGCTGTCGAGGCATTTCATGCGACAAGAACCTTAGGCTACGGAATGAAGGTCTATTTAGATGAGGATAACAATAAATTCCTGGTTACGCGTGCAAAAAATCTTGCGGAAGCAAACCCGGATGTTTTAGATTTTTCTCAGGTAACCGGTTGTACACTTGATCTTGATGAGAGTTCTACGGAGGAGAAACAAGAAATTCGTAGAGATGATGGCACAATTGAGAGAGTCAGCTTTAGACCGCCAAGATATAATTACAGCTACGATTTATTCTTAATCATTCATGTAAATCATCCATATTTTGATGAAATTCGCTTTAGAATCAATGAATATGAAATCCATATCAACGGAGTGGGTAACATGATGGGACGTGATCCAAAACATATGAGTCGTGATTTGGAAGAATGTTATGAAATCGGCGAAGAAATCAAGAGTGTATTAACAGATGTCCGTGAGCAGGTACGTGAAGCGGCAATAAGTGCAAGTATGCCAAAGGTTGCAGTTACATGTCCTTTCTGCGGAGCAACTACAATGCCGGATGCAAACGGATGTTGCGAATATTGTGGCGGAGCATTAAATGCATAATTTCAATTTAAAGGATTAAAGAGTTAGGGGAATATAGGAGAAATGGGAAAGGATTGAAAAATGGCAACGTTTTTCAATCCTTTCTGTTTTCTTTTCTCTTTCTCTCCTTGAAATATTAACATTTATGATTATAATATTATACAGTAAGCTAGGCAGTACTCGGTAACAATCCGAGGGATAAGACGGTCAAAAACAGGGAAAAATTAGCAGTAGTTCCGTAATACAGCTTAACTCCATTTGTGTAGAAGCCTTGAAAATACGGGGAACGCACAAAGCCATCTCGGTCTGAGATGGTTTTTTCATAAAAAAGGAGGACAACTATGCCACACAATAAATCAACTGACAAAATTTATGTCATTGGTCATAAAAATCCTGACACCGATTCCATCTGTTCTGCAATATGCTACGCATATTTAAAGCGCGAGCTGACCGGACAAAACTATGTTCCGATGCGTGCCGGTGAAATCAACGCAGAAACAACCTTTGTTTTAAATACATTTCATGTGGATTCTCCGGAATATGTCGAAAATGTTTATACACAGGTAAAGGACGTAGAGTATCGTCATTTAGATGGCGTTCCGAATGACATTTCCATCAAAAAAGCATGGGAAATCTTAAGCGCATCCGGCGCAACAACGCTTCCTTCCGTCGACAGCTCCGGCCATTTGGAAGGTCTTATTACGGTTCGTGATATTGCCATGACTTATATGGAAGTCTATGACAATGAGATTATTGCAACCGCGAAAACACCTTACTCCAATATTATTGATACATTGTCCGCATCGCTTCTTGTTGGAAATAAAAACAATATGGTACAAACAGGTAAAGTTTTAATTGCCGCAGCCAATCCGGACATGATGGAAAACTATATTTCCAAAGGCGATATTGTTATTCTCGGAAACCGTTACGAATCTCAACTATGCGCAATTGAAATGGAAGCACAATGCATTATTATCTGCGATGGTGCCGTTGCATCCAAGACAATCACAAAGCTCGCGGAGGAACGTGGTTGTTCTATCATCAGTACGCCATATGATACGTACACGGTTGCCCGCTTAATTAACCAGAGTATTCCGATTCGCCATTTCATGAAAAAAGAAAATCTTATAACCTTTTCCACCGAAGATTATATCACGGATATACGTGGGGTTCTGGCAAGCAAACGACATCAGTATTATCCGGTGTTAAACGAATTCGGACGCTATGTAGGCTTAATCTCTCAACGTAACTACCTGAATGCAAATCCGAAAAAGGTAATCTTAGTGGACCACAACGAGCATGCACAAACAGTAGACGGCATTGATGAGGTCACTCTTTTGGAAATCATCGACCATCACCGCATCGGCGGCTTGCAGACAATGAATCCGGTATACTTCCGCAATCAACCGCTTGGCTGCACGGCAACCATAATCTATCAGATGTTTCAGGAATCCGGTGTTTTGATTCCAAAGGATATTGCAGGACTTCTCTGTTCTGCCATCCTGTCAGACACTCTGATGTTTCGGTCTCCAACCTGCACGGCAATCGACAAGGAAGCCTGTAAAACCCTGGCAGGCATTGCAGGAATTGACATCGAAGCCTATGCCGTAAAAATGTTTCATGCCGGCAGTAAGCTTCGCGACAAAACCGACGAAGAAATCTTCCATCAGGATTACAAGGTATTCTCCACAGACAGTTTTACATTCGGAATCGGACAGATTTCCGCATTTACAAACGACATTTTAGACGACATAAAGCCTCGCATTCTTTCCTATATGAAACAAGTTTTCCCCGAAAAAGAGGTTGATATGCTGTTCTTTATGCTGACGAATATCTTTACGGAAACAACCGAGCTTCTGTTTTATGGAAAAGACGCAGACAAGCTTATGACACAGGCATTTCCAAAAGCCGAAATATCTGAGACGAGTGTCATCCTTCCACAGGTTGTCTCCCGAAAAAAACAGGTTATTCCAAAAATCATGAATGCAGCACAGGCATAACCGGAACCCATAGAGTAACATATAACCGGTTGTGCAAAAAATGTGAAATTCTTACACGGACACTTTCTCCACGGTGATGGTTCCATTCCGGGACCGCTTCCGCTTAGTTGCTCCGCGTAGCAGTACTAAATTCGTGCGTTGCACTCATTAAGTACTGACGGTCGCAAATGTCCCTGCATGGAATCCATCACCGTGGAGAAAGCTTACGGGTAAGAATCGTGCCAACGATTCCTTGACGGAACCGAATACCTGTCTGGAATATTATTTATGAGATAGCAACAGCCATAATTCTCATAATGATATAAAAGCAAAGACGATAGCAAGGCTTTCGTAATGAGGTTTGCGCTAGCTACCGGCACCAAGCCCACTGTCTGAGCCCGAAAGGGCGAGTTTGGGCGACTGCCGGTAAATAAGCGCGCGAACCGAATAGAAAACGAAGCGTGTCTTGCGTTATATCATATGAGAATATGGCGTACGGATAGGCAGATAAGAGTATTGCCAACAATTCCTTAACGGAAACACCGCAAACGCTACAGTTGTCAATATTTTGGAATTATGCTATGATAATACAAATGACTTAAGGAGGTTTTGCATCCATGAAAAACAAGACCGGAGCAACGCTTACAATCAGTGCAGTTGCATTTATTGCAGCTTTGTTAGTTGACATTTATATGATGCTTGTTTACCCATCTTCTGTGGAAGTAATCATTGCCGTATCACTCATTGTCATCGTGGATACGTATTTCATGGTTGATGCAATTCTGGCCAAAATCGACGAGGTCGTTTCACTCAACCTTGACAAACAAAACGAGCTTACCAAAGTTCAAAAAGGTATCTATTCAGTTGCAAAACGTGAGGAAATTGCCCGAAGCAAGGATATGTCAGGCGTTGTAGATTTGATGATTGAAATGAAAAACGAGAACGCCTCTCTTATGAACTCATTAATCGAACAGGATAAGGTTATGACCAAGCTTTCGGTCAAAAAAGATATTGATAACACAGCGAAGGTTGTTAATAGCAACGAGCGAATTGCCGTTCTCATTGCGCAAATGGCAACAGCAAATGCCAAGTCCTCTGCAGAGGCACTTGAGATTTTAAATGATATCTGCAAAGAATTAGAATCCAGAAATGGCAAGCTTGATAATACAAATGACTACTCACACTTGCGTGTCATGAAATCAAAAGCAGAATAAAAAGGAGCCCACGATGAACTACATTGTGTTCGATCTCGAATGGAATCAGGGCGGTGGCAGTTATGAACCTAATCCACGTATGCAATTCGAGATAATTGAGATAGGTGCAGTCAAACTGGACAGCAAATTTAATATTATTGATTCATATTCCAGTATCGTAAAACCACGATTGTACAAACGCTTGCAACCGCATGTTCGTGAAGTGCTAAATTATGACGAGACAACGCTTCGTCAAGGTCGGCCGTTTGATATGGTATGTCGAGAATTTTTGAAATGGTGCGGAACCGATTACATTTTCTGTTCCTGGGGTACCATGGATTTATATTATCTTCAAAATAATATGGATTATTATTACATGAAACCACTTGAAGCACCTTTAAAATACTATAATATCCAACAAATTTATGCGGATACGACAGACAGCGAAAAGGCAATCGTCAAACTGGAAAAAGCTGTCGACCATTTACATATTCCAATCGACAGACCTTTTCATAGTGCAGTAAATGATGCATATTATACAGGTCTTGTTTTTTCACAGATTCATCCTAAGGATTTAGAGGATCGTTACACATACGATATTTACAACAATCCACAGGACAAAGAAACCGAGATAATTTCCAGACACAAGCATTTTATGGAATACATATCCAGAGAGTTTCCGGACAAAAAACAGGCAATGGATGACCGAGATTTAACAGCCACATTTTGCTACAAATGCAACAAAAAATTATCCAAGCGCATTAAATGGTTTTCGAACTCGCCGAACTCTTACACTTCGGTAGGAAAATGCTGGTATCACGGTCTTGTAAGTGGAAAAATAAAATTCAAACAGGCAAAAGACGGCAACATTTTCGTAATTAAGACAATGCAACCGATTGACAAACAAGGGTTAGAAACAATAAAAGCCCGACAAAATGAACTTCGCGTGAGACGACAGGAAAAGCGTCACAACAAAAAAAACATGTAATCCAATATCCGAATTTAAACAAACAGCCTCTTTCTTAGGAAAGGGGCTGTTTGTTTGCCGTACCCGGTTTTCTGGGAAAACCCTTAGGTACCGGTTTCATCTTTTGAATGAATACAAAGCTACGATTGATATCAGAGTCCGGCAAGGTCAAATTTTCTACTCGAGCAAGCTTACCTCCAAGTATTGAAATTGCTTTCTTTCCCTGCTCCAGCTCCTCCGCAATCTTATCTGTTTTGTATGGAATAAAAAATCCGCCAACCTTAACAAACGGCATACAGTATTCTGAAAGAACCGCCATATTGGCAACAGCTCTGGAAACGGCAACATCGTACATTTCGCGCATGTCTTTGTTCCGGCCGCCTTCTTCTGCACGACCATGAATACAATTTACCGTAACACCTATTTCATCTGCAACCTCTTGTAAAAATTTGATTCTTTTATTGAGTGAATCAAACAATGTCACGTTTAATTGCGGAAATGCAATCTTAAGCGGAAGTCCGGGAAATCCTGCACCGGTTCCAACATCAATGATGGAAAGTGGCTTCTTGTAAATGTCTGAATAATATCCGGCAATGGCAAGACTGTCAATAAAATGCTTTAATATGACATCTTCCCGCTCTGTAATAGCAGTTAGGTTCATGACCTTATTTTTCTCAACTAACATAGAAAAATATGTTTCAAACTGCTCCAGCTGTGCATTTGTAAGGTCAATTGCACCGTCTGTTATGGAATTCACGTAGTCTCTTATTTTTTTCAATTTGTTACCTCTAATTTTTCTTTGCCGTCAAATAAATCATAAGCACCGAAATATCCGCCGGAGAAACACCGGAAATTCGAGATGCCTGTCCAATCGAAGCCGGACGAATCTGTGAAAGCTTTTGTCTTGCCTCCTTACGAAGATTCGACACATCCTCATAATTGATATCTTCCGGAATCCGTTTCTTTTCCATCTTTTGGAACTGTTCAACCTGCTGCTTCTGGCGACTGATATATCCATCATACTTTATTGTGATATTAATCTGTTCCACCTCGTCCTGCGTCAGTGTGCTTCGTTTTGCATCCGGTCCAAACAGCGTAGCATACGCCTTGCCGCGTTCTTCATCAAGAGGAGCAATCCTTTCGTAATCAAGCTCCGGTCTTCGAATCAGTTCTGCAAGAGAAAGTGCTGTACAAAGTGGTGAACTGTCATGCTGTGCAAGAAAAGCCTGTACCTTCTGATTTCCGCCAACCATAATCTCCTGCATGCGCGCAATCTCTGCATTGATAATTCTTCGCTTCTCACAAAATGCGGCATAACGTTCATCATCAATAAGCCCAATCTCATACCCGATATCTGTCAAACGAAGATCCGCATTATCCTGACGAAGAAGTAATCGGTATTCCGCGCGGGAGGTCATCATTCGATATGGTTCCTGTGTCTCCTTTGTAACAAGATCATCAATCAACACACCGATATATGCTTGTGAACGATCAAGAACGAGAGGCTCTTTATTTGTAATCTTACGTGCAGCATTGATACCTGCCATAATTCCCTGTGCCGCTGCCTCTTCATAGCCGGAACTACCATTAATCTGTCCGGCAGAAAAAAGCCCGTCAACATCTTTAAACTCAAGGTTTGAACGAAGATGCGTTGCATTAATACAATCGTATTCAATTGCATAAGCATTTCGTACAATCGATACATTTTCGAGTCCCGGAACCGTACGAATCATCGCATACTGGACATCCTCCGGCAAAGAAGATGACATGCCACCCATGTACATTTCATTTGTAAATTCTCCCTCCGGCTCAATAAAAAGCTGGTGGCGGTTTTTGTCCGGAAACTTCATGACCTTGTCCTCTATAGATGGACAATATCTTGGTCCTGTTCCTTCAATAAAACCGGAAAAAAGCGGAGACCGATCAATATTATCTTTGATGATCTTATGTGTTTCTTCATTTGTATAAGTAAGCCAGCAGGAAATCTGCTCGCGTTTGATATCTTCTTCCGTGTTTGTGAACGAAAAAGGAACGATATGCTCATCACCCTTTTGTTCTTCCATCTTTGAAAAATCAATCGTTTTCTTATCCAGTCTCGCCGGCGTACCTGTTTTAAATCGGCGAATAAATATACCTGCATCCTTCATGGATTCTGACAAATGATTTGCAGCCATAAGTCCATTTGGACCCGTATGATTTACGACATCTCCGTAAATGCATCGTGCCTTAAGATAAGTTCCCGTACAAAGAATTACAGCCTTTGCATAATAGCTCGCACCGGAATATGTCTTTACACCGGAAATGACCTTTCGTGTTTCACCGTCCGTATTGGTTTCTTCATACAAAAGCTCCGAAACCTCTGCCTGTCTTAAGGTAAGATTTTCTGTATTTTGAAGAGTGAGTCTCATCTGCTTTGTATATTCGACCTTGTCCGCCTGTGCACGCAACGAATGGACCGCAGGTCCCTTTGATACATTGAGCATTTTTGATTGAATATACGTCTTATCTATATTTTTTCCCATCTCACCACCAAGCGCATCAATCTCACGCACAAGGTGTCCTTTGGAGCTTCCTCCAATATTCGGGTTACATGGCATAAGTGCCACACTGTCCATACTTATCGTAAATAATATCGTTTTCATGCCAAGACGCGCACAAGCAAGCGCTGCCTCACAGCCTGCGTGACCGGCACCAACGACAACGACATCATATTCTTCTTCAATACAAATATTCTGACTCATGATTTTTCCCTCTTTTACTACAATAAACGCTTATATTATATACTTTTCTGTAGGTATACTCAATCTTTTTTTGCGGATACACGTTGTTTTCATAGGAGGAGTAAAAAATTCCATTTGTTGTTTGTTTTGTTATTTGCTATAATGCTTCATAGTATCGGAACTTTTGGTTCCTGTTATTTCTTTTTTGGAGGTTTGTATGAGCGACACAATAGCTGCTATTGCAACAGGTATGGGTAATTCAGGTATCGGAATCATTCGAATAAGCGGTGACGATGCAATTGCCATTGCAAATCAAATTTTTATCGCTAAAAATAAGAGCAAACAAATTGCGACTATGGAAAGCTATACAGCTGCCTTTGGTCTTATCTCTTACGATGGTGAAATATATGACGAATCCATTGCTCTTGTTATGCGTGCACCCCATACTTATACAGCAGAAGATGTTGTTGAACTTGACTGCCATGGTGGTATTGTTGCTTTAAAACGAATTCTTGATTTAGTACTTCGACTCGGGGCAAGACCGGCAGAGCCGGGAGAGTTTACAAAGCGCGCGTTCCTCAATGGTCGTATTGATATGTCCCAGGCAGAATCTGTTATGGACCTGATTCATGCCCAAAACGAGCTTGCTGCGAAATCATCCCTCCGTCAATTGACAGGCGGTCTCGGTAAGATTATTTCCGATATGCGCGAAACCTTGCTATACAAGATTGCATACATTGAATCGGCTTTAGACGACCCGGAAAATTACTCTCTGGATAGTTTTCCACAAGAATTAAATGAGACTGTGGATAACTTGTTAATAACTGTTGAAAAGCTTATAAAATCAGTCAATAACGGACGTCTTGTTCACGAGGGCATTCGTACAGTCATTCTCGGACGCCCAAATGCAGGAAAATCGTCGGTTCTTAACATGCTTTTAGGCGAGGATCGTGCAATCGTAACAGATATCGAAGGTACTACGAGAGACACGTTAGAGGAGCATATCACAATCGACGAAATATCGCTTAATATCATAGATACAGCAGGGATTCGTGACACAGAGGACATTGTAGAACGCATTGGTGTAAACAAGGCAATGGATACAATCGAAGATGCAGATCTCATTTTGTATATTGTTGACGGAACAACACCGCTAAACGACAATGATTACAAAATCATGCAGTCCATTAAGGGTAAAAAATCACTCACCCTTATTAATAAAAACGATCAACAAACGATTGTGGATAAAATGTTGATAACCTCGCAAATTGATACCGAAATTCTCGATATTTCGGCAAAAGAGGGCACCGGCAAAGAAGAACTCTGTGCCAAACTGAAACAAATGTTTTTTGCTGACGAATTATCATACAATAATGAAATATACATTTCCAATATGCGACACAAATCGCTCCTTTATGATACACGTGACAGTCTCAACAAAGTCAAGGAAAGTATCGCAATGGATATGGGCGAAGACTTTTTCACAATCGACCTCATGTCTGCCTATATCAGTTTAGGAAAAATCATAGGCGAAGAATTAGAAGATGATCTCGTTAACAAAATTTTTTCTGAATTCTGTATGGGTAAATAGTTTTAACAATTTCTTTTATGAAAAGTCTTCTGAACACACTTCTTCGCACCAAATGGCTCATCGGAATGGTTTGCACAACGGAATGAATACATTTTTATTTGTGCAAGCTGCCGAGGCACTGTATCAACAGAGGCTTTTGACACCCGAATCATGAAAAGAAAAAAATCTTAGGCTATGTGAAACAGCCTAAGATTTTTTTCTTTATAATACTTAAAATATTATGAGTTTTTCTTTAAGTATACGATAACCTTACGATAAGGTTCTTCGCCTTCACTTCTTGTTGCTACATAAGCATCATTTTGAAGTGCTGAGTGAATAATTCTTCTCTCATATGGATTCATTGGCTCAAGTGTGAAAGAACGTCTTGATCTCTTAACCTTAAATGCAATATTCTTTGCAAGGTTCTCAAGTGTATCCTTTCTTCTTGCACGATAATTCTCTGTATCAAGCTTTACACGAATGTAAGATTCGCTCTTCTTGTTCACAAATAAACTAATCAAGTACTGTAATGCATCTAATGTCTGTCCTCGTTTACCGATTAAGATACCCATATCAGGACCTGCAACATCAATATCCATTGTAG
>CALYVE010000018.1 GCA_945492935.1 uncultured Lachnospiraceae bacterium | reverse complement strand
GGTTTGATGTGAATTACATTTTGGGACAGCAGATGAGCAACGGAAAACAGCTTACGGTTGTGGCAGATTACACAAGTCGCGTTGAGCAGGAAGAATTAGAGTATCAGGATTTAGAGTACGAGCAGGTCAGCTTTGATTTTATTTAGGCAAAAGATACGTTTTATGCTATTGCATAAAGAGAAGAGGGATTTTTAATGCATTACAAAGAAGTAAAAGCAATATTATCACCGCAAAATGGCATGAACCTTTATCGTGGTTGCACACACGGTTGTATTTATTGTGATTCACGCAGCAAATGCTATCGTATGGACCACGACTTTGAAGATATCGAGGTAAAATTGCATGCGCCTGACATACTGGAGCGTACACTGAAGCGCAAACGAACAAAAGGTATGATTATTACAGGCTCCATGACAGATCCATATGTACCGCTGGAAAAAGAACTTCAAATGACAAGACTTTGCCTAAACCAGATTGAGCGTTTTGATTTCGGCATTACGATACAGACAAAGTCCGATTTGATTTTGCGGGACATTGAGGTGTTAGACAAAATAAACCGCAAGACAAAATGCGTTGTTGCCATTACAATTACAACGTTTGACGATGCACTTTGCAAGAAGCTTGAGCCAAATGTATGTCCGACATCCGGAAGAATTAAGGTATTGAAAGAGCTTCAAAAACGTGGTATACCGACGATAGTTTGGTTGACGCCGATATTGCCGTATATTAATGATACGGAGGAAAATATAACAAGCATTGTGGATGCGTGTGCACAGGCAGGCGTTTATGGCATTATGCATAGCAACATGGGAATGACTCTTCGAGAGGGAAATCGTGAATATTTTTACGAACAGTTAGATAAGTTTTTTCCGGGAATGAAGGAACGCTATATGCAGGAATATGGGGATGCATATGAGGTTGTCAGTCCGAACAGCCAAAAACTTATGCAAATTTTGCAACAAAGATGCGAAAACTATGGTATTATATACGATGGTGAGGAGCTATTCCGTTACATGCGTGAATATAAGAACAAAACAATCGGTGAACAATTATCGATTTTTGACATGATTCAGGAGGGATAAGCCATGGATAAAAGGCAGGCGAAAAAAAATGAAAAAAAACAGCAGGAAATGATTCAAAAAAAGTCAACCGAAGAAAAGGCTGTGACGTCCGAAGAAAAGAAACCGGAACAACCGACAAATGCAAAGAAGAATGAACCGGAAAACAAGCAGGAGCAGACGACTGTGTACGCCATATCAGCTATTACGTATACATTGATTTCTGCAGCGGTAGTTGTTCTTAGTATGATTGTTTGGATTAAACCGGGTTATTACTTTTTGGAGTCCCTGATCGGTAAGACGGTGGATCTTTATGTTTTGGATTTTGCTTACGAGCAGAGCTTTTCGAATTTGCTGCCATCCTATGTGAATATTTTATTTATTATCATAGGCATCGTTTGTATTTTGAATACATTGCTATCGGTATTTATGGTAAGTAAGACAATGAAGGCTGCGAATAAGCCGTATCCGCTTGTTTCCGTTGTCTGCCTGTTGCTTACGGCAGCAGCAGCTGTATTGTTTGTTGTGGCGAGAGCTGCGATGAAGGATGCTTTTGTTGATAGTAAGATGGAAACAATTTATGAAGTCCAAAAAAGCTTCGGCATATATTACGGCATTATGCTTGGTATAGCCGTAAATGCGGTTGCAGCTTTTGTACATATGATAATGACAATTATGAATGCAAGTATTTGGAAAAAAACAGGAAAGGTTCGTTAGGAGAAAAAAATGGATTACAATGAGTTGAGTTTAAAAATGCATGAAGAAAACAAAGGAAAGGTAGAGGTTGTCTCTAAGATTCGTGTGAAGACAAGAGAGGATCTTAGTACAGCGTATACACCGGGTGTTGCAGAGCCATGTCGTAAGATTCGTGACAACAAATCAGATGTATACAAATATACGTGCAAGTCCAATATGGTTGCTGTTGTATCGGATGGAACGGCTGTTCTCGGACTTGGTGATATCGGACCGGAGGCTGCAATTCCGGTTATGGAAGGAAAGGCAATTTTGTTCAAGGAATTCGGTGGCGTTGATGCATTTCCAATCTGTCTTGACACAAAGGATGTAGATGAAATAATTGAAACCGTTAAACGCATCGCACCTGTTTTCGGTGGTATCAATCTGGAAGATATTTCTGCTCCAAGATGCTTTGAAATTGAAAGACGTCTCAAAGAAGAGCTTGATATTCCGGTATTTCATGACGATCAGCATGGAACCGCAATTGTTGTTTCGGCAGGTCTTATCAATGCATTGAAGCTCGTCGGCAAGCCGTTTCATGAAGCAAATGTCGTAATTAATGGTGCGGGCTCCGCAGGTATTTCCATTTGCCGGCTTTTGCTTTCGCTCGGAATCGGCAATGCCGTTCTTGTCGATAAAAATGGTGCACTTTGTCCGGGAGAGGACTGGATGAATCCGGCACAAAAGGAAATGGCAGAAATTACAAATAAGAACAAAGAACGTGGACCTTTGGCCCGGATTATGAAGGGAAAAGATGTATTTATCGGTGTATCTGCCCCGAATATTGTGACGGCAGAGATGGTTGCGTCTATGGCGAAGGATCCTATCGTATTTGCTATGGCAAACCCAACGCCTGAAATTATGCCTGAAGAGGCGAAAAAGGGTGGTGTTCGCGTTATGGCAACAGGACGTTCGGACTATCCAAACCAGATTAATAATGTATTAGTATTTCCGGGTATTTTCCGTGGTGCGCTTGATGCACGTGCGACAGGCATTACAGAAGAAATGAAGATGGCAGCAGCAAAGGCAATCGCATCAATCGTAACGGACGAGGAATTAAATGAAGAATACATTATTCCGGGTGCATTTGATGAGAGAGTTGCAAAGGTTGTTGCAAAGGCGGTCGCTGATGAGGCAAAGCGTCTCGGAATTACAAAATAAAAGGAACGCAAAAAATCCCGCTTTTGAGGCGGGATTTTTTTGCGTTCTATAGAAAGATTACAATCCAATATTTAAAACCATTTGCGTGCGTTCGACAGCCAATACCGACGCTGTTGCAATTGCGAAGCGTTATAGTTCCTGAAGCATTGCTGTTAAGAATGTCGATTTGTTCTTCCAATACTTCCAGAACAGATTCCGGATAGGTAAGCATGCACGAATACAGCAACCAGCCGTTTTGTGAAAGCCCATAGCTTGCAAGTTCATCGTTTATGAATGTCTGGATTGTGGTGTTCCATTCATCCGAACCCGGATTTGGGGTATTGATGCATTGCTCGGCGATACGAGTTGCCACTTCCTCGTAAGTCGGATTGACAACAACATCCGGGGAACCTTCACTTGCGCGAACAGTCGCAAGTACATCGTAAACCTGGTCACGGAGCTTGTCGTCGTATTCGACAAAAGAACCTTCTGTTGAGGACTGTGTGTAAGAAAAAGTATCCGATGGAATTGGTTCGGCTGAAACAGTAACGGCATCCGGACGGTTGTCAGACTGATTGCTTGTGTTATCGGATGGTTTTCCTACGACAAGAATAACGACAAGTGCAACAAGAATTGTGAACGAAGCGGCGATTGCTGCGATAATTATCTTCTGCCCCTTTTGTCTGCGTTGTTTTTCTTCTTCAAGCGCATTCATCAAAAGCTCTGAGCCTGCATGACTGTTTTGGATTGCAGCATGGAGTGCATTGGAGGCGTTTGCTGTCGTATCATCCTGCGCATAAAGATAAAAATATAAGTCGGCAGCTGACTGAATACGATTATCGGGTTCAATGGCAAGTCCGTTTATCAGTGCCTGTTCCTGTTCAGAGGTAATTCCAATGCCATATTGACGAGGAGAATACATTGGCTCGCCAGCCTGTCTTTCGAGCGAACCAACCGGTTTCTGACCGGTCAGTATCTCGTAAAATGTTGCACAAAGTGCATACACGTCTGAATATGAACCGATTTGTCCATCCGGTGTTCTTTGTTCGATCGGAGAATATGTTTTCTTGAATACCTTATCAGAATTTAAGTCTTTATTTCGTCCCTTGGCAGCTCCAAAATCAATGAGCTTAGCAACACCACGTTCAGTTAACATAATATTGCTTGGGCTGATATCTAAATGGACAATACCTTTTGCGTGCATAGTAGCAAGCGACTGTACGACCGGTCGGAGTAGGGAAAAAGTCTCCATAGGAGTCAGTTTTCCGCCGTGTTCGTTAACATACGAACGAAGCGACTTTCCTTCGACATAATCCATAACGATATAGGCAGTCTGATTTTCTTCGAAGTAATTCAAAACTTTTACAACACCGGGTTGGTCATCTAATTGTGCAAGAACTCTGGCCTCCTCAATGAATCTTGCTTTTTCGTGATTAAATCTCTTAGCGCATTCGGCATTGCAGCATACAGAAAAACCATCGCGGTCTCTCCAGGAAATATTGCCTAAAAAATACTCCTTGATACAGACTCTCTTAAGCAAATGGATATCAAAGCCAATATATGTGATTCCGAAGCCACCGGCCCCAAGAGACCTGCCGATGATATATTGATTGTGTAAGATGGAACGTACGGGCAATTGCCCCGGTTTATTCTGATGCTCCGTGTATCCGCAATTCGGACATGGAACAGTAAAATCAAATTGCTCATGCATACATCCCATACAGCGATAATTATAGTCCATGGAATATGCCTCCCTCCACCAATATTCTACTATATAATCCATTTATCGTAAAGGCAAAGTCATACGAAATACTGTGCATATTCATGCTCAACCGGCTTTCTTCACGGATGATGGTTCCATTCCGGGACCGCTTCCGCTTAGTTGCTCCGCGTAGCAGTACTAAATTCGTGTTTCACACTCATTAAGTACTGACGGTCGCAAATGTCCCTGCATGGAATCCATCTCCGTGAAGAAAGCTGATTGAGCGAAGAAAGCGTCCGGGTAAGAATCGTGCTAACGATTACTTGACAGAAACCCCTATGCTGTATTTCTTGATATGTGGCAGAAAAAATGATATTCTATAAAGTGATATACTGGGTCGAATTGCAGGTTCCGGCAGAGCGGAAAATAGGAGAGGTACAAGTATGAAAAATTGTGAGAATTGTGGGGCAACACTTCCGTTAATTCAGGCGGTAATTGCATACCAGGCGGGGGATAATCAGGCGTTTCAAATCATTTATGATGAGACGGAAAAGTCCATATATGCAAGCCTTTTGAAAATAGTCGGAGGCTGTGTAAATGCTCAGGCAATGATCGAAGATATTATGAAGGCAACCTATATGGAGATAGGGAGAACGTTAGGCGAGTTAGACAGACCGGAGAACTTTGTTGCATGGTTAAGTAAAGTGGCAACACGAAACTGCTTCGTTTTTTTGAATGCAAATCAGCCAAATCCATATTGGTATGACATTCCGTATGGCATGGCTGAGCAGCAGGTGGGAGAGTATATCCTTCCCAATACAGTGGAACATGATGTCGCTGTGCAAAACAGTGTGCGCATGATTATGGAACAGCAGTTTACAAGCATGGAAAAGTTTTGTATTGTGTCACATTATTACAACGGCATAGCGATTGAGGAGCTATCACAGTCGATTGGCGTTCCGAGCCAGTCGATTGTCCGGAATTTAAACAGTGCAAAGACAAAGCTTTGCAAAGCATTATTAGCGACAGAAAAAGAAAAATCGACCGGCATGAGTGAATTGTCCCCTTGGCTTGTTACGTTGTTTAAGCAGGATGTCGAGAAGATAATGGTGCCGCGTCGCATACATGATTTGATTAAGAATGCGATCGCAGGGGTAATTCTTGGTATGCCGGGTGTGCTCACATCAGGCGTTGTTCTGACCGGCGCAACGAAGGCAACAGGAAGTATCACGGTAAACAGTGCAATTTCAGGGACCGGATTAAACAGTATAGCAGGTACTACCATTGGTGGTACAGCAATGGGTGGCGCTGCCGGTACAATTGGACAGTCTGTTATGGGTGCAGTTCCGGGTGTACAAACAGGTGTACAAACAGGTGCGCAAACAGGTGTACAAGCGAGTGCAGTCACAAACGCTGTCGGCACAGGTGCAAAGGTGGTGCCAATCGGAGCGGATGCAGGTGCAGCAGTAACAACCGGAACGATAACAAATGGCGCGGCAGCAGGTGCAGCTACAGGTGCGGCCACAGGTGGCGGCGTTACGACCGGAATATTATCTACGGTCGGTGCAAAAGTCGCGCTTGCAATTGCGGGAGTGGCGGTCCTAACGAGCGGAGGACTCGTAATTCGGCACAATTTAATGAAGGACAAAAAAGAGCCAAAAGTCACAGAGGAAACAATTGCTGAAAATCCGTTTGATGACAATTGGCCTGATGATAACACGGTTGCTGAGGAGACAGAGCAGAGTCGATTGTACCGTGTAAAATATGATTATTATGAAAACATAACGCCATATGATGCCGGTGATTGTTTTGCGGAACTCACAATCGAGAGTGAGAGATATAAATTGCTTGCGAATACTCTTGAATCGGAAATGAAACGATACAAATCCGAGGTTGAGGCAAAACGCGATGAGAAAAACGAATTGGCGCAGAGCATGTTTGGCGAAGATGCAAAGTATTGTGTGCAGTTTAAGGTCTCCAGAGCGGATGATGCTATTTTTTCATGCATTGTGGATGAACGATGGAATACTTATACTGACGCGACATATTGGGATCCGTTTGCAACGATTGATGCGAAGACAGGTGAGATACTTACGTTAGAGGATTTGTGCGACGTGACGGAATTGCAGTCATGTATAAAAAATGGACTTGATGATGCCTATATTGAAATCGACGAATTATATGGTGAATATCCACACGAAAGCCCTGAAGAAATGATGACAAGTCTAAATGAGGATTGGAAAGAATGGGGGCAAAAATGGTTTTTGACAGCGGAGGGAATAGCAATCTATATTCCGCGTGGACTTCCGATCCATGTCGGATGTTGGACACTGATGATTCCGTATCAGGATATAACTTCTTTTGAGGAGAAGTATCTTCCGAAGGGGGCAATGGCAAGTGATATTACAGCCGAAATTGGAATCCAAATATTTCCGTCCGCATATAAAATTGATTGGAATAACGATGGAAAATATGAAATTTTAGGGGAAGATGGCTCATACAGAAATCTTTACCCTGAAAATAGTAATTTTTGTGTAAAAAATGCAAACGGACAAACCTTTTTCGTGCATGGCAATCCGGTTAACGAGGAATGGGATGGTACAAAAGTATTTTTGGTGACGGATGAGGGCGAAGTCGAAGTGGCGAATCAGAAGGCAAACGAATTGGTTGTTTGCAGCATGTCCGGGGATATCGCTTATTGCTATGATTACAATAGCGGAGAATATGCATACTATCAGGTAACGGACGAGGGACTGATTCCTTTTTCCGGGGAAACGTGATGAGGAAGATCAATTCGATGATGAAAAAAACGCAATAGAAAGGAGCCGAAATGGATTATAAAAACTTATTGGCAATTAAAGAGGAAGTCGGAAAAGTAATTCAAGGTAAGGCAGATGTAATCGAGAAGGTGCTTGCGGCAATGCTTGCGGGCGGACATGTTTTGATGGAAGATATTCCCGGTGTAGGAAAAACAACGCTTGCAATGACCTTTGCAAATAGTATGTCCCTCGACTATAAACGTGTACAGTTCACACCGGATGTTTTGCCGAGTGATATTTTAGGCTTTTCTATGTATAATGCAGGAACAAAGGAATTCGAGTATCGCGAGGGCGCTGTCTTTTGCAATCTTTTTCTTGCAGATGAGATCAACCGAACATCGCCCAAAACGCAGTCTGCCCTTCTTGAGGTAATGGAAGAGGGAACGGCTACGGTTGATGGGGTGACACGAGCACTTCCGGACCCGTTTATTGTTATTGCAACAGAAAATCCTTACGGCTCTTCCGGTACGCAAATGCTTCCCGAATCGCAGCTTGACCGATTTATGGTTTGTCTTTCAATGGGATACCCGAGCCATCAGGATGCGGTAGCGATTTTAAAGGGAAATGCTTCAAAGCCTGTTTCGAAGGTTCAGGGAATTATTTCGGTTGATGATCTCGTTAAGCTTCGTGCATATGTGAATGAAATGTATGTAAGAGATGAAATCTATGAATATATTGTTTCGCTTGTCGAGGCGACAAGACAGCTTGACATTTTTTCGATGGGTGCAAGTCCTCGTGGTATGATTGCAATGCTTCGCATGGCGAAAGCGATGGCTGTCATAGACGGAAGAGATTATGTAACGGCTGAGGATGTTCAGAAGATTGTCGCTGACACACTTGGACACAGAGTGAAATTATCGGCACGCGGCAAGGCACAGGGGCTTACGGTGAGACAGGCAATGAATATGTTGCTGCAGGCGGTTGTTCCGCCACGTATGTAAGGTGTGATTATTTTGGCCTGCAGAGCGTGTAAAGCTTTGCGCGGCAAGGGCACAGTAAATTAACGTAGTTGAGGAAAAAGGGCTATGGAGACAATTGTTCGTATAATTATATATGGATTTTTTCTTGGAATAAATGGACTTATGTTCCTTTTTTTGCATAGCCATTTTTATTTCACGTTTTTTGTTTTAATGATCATGGCACCTGTTATTTCAATTTTATGTGCGGCATTATTGAAACGGAAGCTTTCCGTGGAGATTACGGTACTCGGAGAAAACTGTGCAAAACAACATGAGGATGTCTATTTTCAGATTCGTGTAAAAAATCCGAGTTTTTTTATATCGCTGGATACAAAGCTGTATATCGAGTTTGAGAACACATTTCTAAACACAAAAGGCTCGAAGGTTGTTTCTGTTCCCGTTCGAATGCTTAAAGGCTATACATTTGAAATTCCGGTGACACCATCCTTTCCGGGTATTGTCAAGGTATGTGTTGCAAAAGTCAAAATAAAAGACCTGATGGGATTCTGGTATTTTGGCAAAAAAGTTTTTGTTGCAGCCGAAATGCCGGTTGTTCCGTACCGACGGGGAACGTTTCAGTATGATGCCTCGGCAGTGGAGCAAGGAATGCTCGAGAGTGAAGAGAGTACAAAACGTGGAAATGATTTTTCGGATGTTCAGGAAATACGTGAGTATATTCCCGGTGACAGACTGATGAGTATTCATTGGAAGCTGTCGGCGAAGCGGGATATTTTGATGGTGAAGGACCGCGTATCGATGTCAGACAAGCAGCTTGTTATTGTACCGGAGCTTTGGTCCGGCAGTTTGCAAATGCTGGATATGGTTCTGGCATCTGCATATACAATCATTCATACGTTTATCGAAGATAAAACAACCGTGCGCCTTGTGTATTGGAGCGCAAAACGATACGAGTATGATGATATTCGTATTGATTATGCCGAGGATGTGGACCGGGCGTTTATTCAGATGTTCTATGAGCAGCCATACAGCAATCCGAACGAGGCTGCGGAACATATGGCAGGGGTGTATCCTGAGGTGCGCTCTTATCTGCATGTTGCACCGGGGCAGGACGATGTGATAATCCGGATTAGGGAGAATGGCTAGTGGCAGCAAAGAAAGAAAAGAAACAGACGGTAGTTTGTGAAGGCATTGTTCTTAGTGAGAGTGTCTACAAAAGAGAAGAAAACCGTTTACTTACAATTTTATTAAAGGGCTTTATTGTCTACCTGCTTTCGATGGGAAGTGTCGGGTTTTATTTGTCTGCCCTGGACATAAAGTACAATGTTTTGTTATGTCATGTCGTTATCTCGATTATGGCATTTCTATGTGCGCTTTTATACTATCGGTTGCTCGTGGAAAATCTAGGATATCTTGTTTTGCTCGTCGGGTTTGCGGGGATTGTCTATCTTCTTAGGTATTATATTAACAGTGGATTTTATGCAATTGTCAATATTACAGTACAAAATGCATCGGAATATTTTGAGGTTGACATACAGAAATTATATACGGAGGTTATCACGGATCGATACATAACGGTAACCTGCGTGGCACTTTTTGTCGGCATTGTAATGGATGTATTTTTAAATGTTTACATTTCCCGTCGAATGCAGTATGGCATGGCCGTTTTTGCCGTTCTCTTTTTGAATGTTATTCCGCTTTATATGACGGAGGAGCCGAGTTTGTTATACAGTACAATGATACTGATTGGTGTAGCATTGGCCTATGTATATAAGTCGAGCAGACATTACAGTCCTCAGATTTCCACAAAACGGAACAATCGCGTGTTCACCGAACGTGGTCGCGGCAAAAACAAGGAGCTTGCTTATGTATATGATATCAAGGCACTTTTGTCTGCCGGTATTTTTGTTGCAGCACTTGTGTTTTCGGTTGTCGCTGTTGTAAATGCATTCTGGCCGAAGGAAACCTTTAATAGTGGTTATAAGATGAATAAATATAAAGAGCTTACAATGGCGGCAGTGGGCACATTGCTTGTTGACGGTATCGAAGGCTTTTATCGTTCATCCGAGGATGTCGGCGGAATGAATGGCGGAAGACTTGGTGACGTTTCTTCCATTCATCTTGATCATCAGACGGATCTTGTTGTGCAAATGACACCTTATAACTATGAACGTGTATATCTTCGGGCATTTATTGGTGAGACATACAATCCATATGAGAATACGTGGACAAATCTGTACAAGCTAAAATGGGCAGATCGGGATTTGACGCCGGAGGCAGATGCATTACAGGAAAGTTATGAAAACGGGGATGCGAACAGTGCAAAGGCCGTTATGTCTATTCGGAATGTCGGTGCGAACCTTGAGAATACTTATTTGCCGTATTATTATTCTCTGCCGATAGATAAGGATAAAATGGGAAATGATATAATTACGTATTATCCGAGATTAGAAGAAAACAAAACGGCAATGCTTGAGAAATATTATGGTGAGGTTGGTTCCGTTAGGCCGGAGGATCTGGAAATTCCGGAGGAAAACAAAGAGGCAATTGCCGGCTTGGCGGAAGAATTGCAGCTGGAGGATCGTTCGGAACAGATGGTTTTGGATTCTGTCAACGAATATTTTCAGGAGAATATTCCGTATACAATTCGTCCGGGAAGAACACCGGGAAAAGCGGATTTCATTAATTATTTCCTCACTGAAAACCGCAAGGGTTATTGTGCACATTATGCTTCGGCGGCGACATTGCTGTTTCGTTATTACGGAATTCCGGCACGCTATGTGGAAGGGTATGCGATTGATTACAACCAGATTACAATGGGAGAACTTGTTGAGGATGCCGAATATTCGGATTATTATGATGGATATTCAAAGTTGGGAGAAACCGCGCTTGTTGAAATCAATGTAACCGATGCAGATGCACATGCATGGGTCGAAATATATTCCAAAGAAAAGGGGTGGCATCCGGTAGAGGTGACCCCGGCCGGAGAGGTTGAAGAAACAGAAGATTTCTGGACAGCGTTCGACCGTTTTACAAATGATTCGGATGATGATGAAGAGGATGGAAGCGGCGGCGGAATTTCTGTATCGGTGTCGGACAGCCTGATAAAAAAAATCGGAATTGCGTTATTTGCTATTTTAGTAGTTGCAATTCTTCTGTTTCTATGTAAGATAGGATTAGCGCAAATTGTATTTATGATTCGATTTAAGAGAGCGTCAATGAACGACCGACTGATTATGTACTACAGTCGTTTTCGAATAAAACGGGCAAGATATGACAAAGAGTTTTTGAAGTGTTTGAATTACAGAGAACAGCTTTTATATCTTGTGGCGAAGAGAGAACAAAAGCAAAAAGAAACATTGAACAGTGATGAAATCGAATATATGATTGCAATGCTTGAACAGGCAGGATTTTCAAATTGTCAGATTTCGGATGCTGATTATCAAAGAGTAATAAAGGATATGGGAAGGCTATAAATATGCAAGACAGTCGATTGAATAATGCAGGGAGAAATATGGTATTTGGTATGCTCTTGCGAGGCTACCAGATTTTGATGCCATTCCTTATGAGAACCGCATTTATGTATTATATGAGTTTGGAATATCTCGGACTAAACAGTTTGTTTGGCTCGGTTTTATTCGTGCTCAATCTGGCAGAACTTGGCGTGGGATCTGCAATGGTCTATAGTATGTATCAGCCGATTATCGATGGAAATACGGCTGAAATCTGTGCACTTGTAAAATTATATCGAAAGTATTATCGTTTCATCGGGTTGGTAATCGCTGTAGTCGGAACGATTCTGACGCCGTTTATTCCATATATTATCAAAGGCAGTGTGCCGGATGATATTAGTGTTTATATTGTGTATCTGCTCAATTTGTTCTGTACGGTAATGTCATATTGGCTGTTTGCATACAAGAACAGTCTGCTTGTTGCACATCAGAGAAATGATGTTGCAAGTAAGGTCATGCTGGTTACAAACACGGTGCGAGACCGTAAAACCTAAACTAAAGTCTAAGACCTATACAAAGCCGCCAAAGTCCC